>JAISCH010000292.1 GCA_031265725.1 Propionibacteriaceae bacterium | reverse complement strand
GGGCCGCGCACATCCGCTGACTGTGGAGGCGCACAAAGAGTCGTTCCCCGATGCGACTCCGATGGTGGCGACCCATAATCCACCAGCGGTTCATTATCGGGGAAACCGCTGCCTGAATTGCCTCCAAATCAGACCTGTAAGTGACGGTTTGTGCGCCGACTGCGCATCCGCACAATAACAACAGCCAGCGTACTGGCTGACAAAGACGCCACGCCAGACGCTAAACCCGGCCTACCCAATGGCGGGGTCTGACAGGGTTTTAATTTAAGCTCGGAATGGTCCGGATATACCCGGAATCCCAAATCTCGCGGATTAGGCGAGGCGTCGATAGGATTTTCACGATCGTGGTCTTCCCCGCGCCATTTGAGCCGAGCAACGCGAAGACCTCGCCGCGCCGGATCGTGAAGTCAACCCCCTTCAGGACTTCGGTCTGCGCGCCTTTCGGACCGGCGAATGATTTCCGCAAATCCCGCACTTGAATGGCGGGGTCAGTCATCGCGGACAACGCCTTTGCCGACTTTATTCAGAATGTCGCGGTTGAGTTTTGTGCGCCAATCCTCGGTGTAGGTCTTCGCGCCGCGCAGCAACTCGTCACAGAACGCCGCCACGTCCGCGCCGGTGATCTCCAACACCTGCTTGCCTGCTGCGGCACCCTCTTCGAAGAGCTCGATCAGGTCGTAATGGATTTTCAGCATGTCATAGCCGGAACCCGCCGCAAACATCCACATATGGCTTTGGATTTTCTTGAAGACGTACCGGTAATCCTCCGGCAACACCTCCACCCTGGCCATCTGTTGCCGATATTCACGCTTGCTCTCAACGATCTTTTTGATATTGAGATATTCATCGAAGAACTTAGCCATCTGCCTGCTCCTGTCTCAATTGACTCATTTTCGACGTGACGAACTCCCACTTCGCCCAGAAACGATCCAATTCCGCCCGCCCCGCGTCGTTGAGGGTGAAGAACTTTCGGGGCGGCCCCAACTCGGACGGCTGCCGGTCTATGTCCACGAGTCCGTTCTTCTCCAAGCGCAGCAAAATGGTATAGACCGTGCCGTCCACCACATCGGTGAAGCCGAGCGCGTTCAGCCGTCGGGTGATCTCATAGCCGTAAGTCGCACCCCGACTGATGATTTCGAGGACGCAGCCCTCCAGCACGCCTTTCAACAGCTCGGTCAGGTTGTCCAACGCTTTGCCCTCGCTACTCGGTCTGACTGGTATGAAGTATCACTTACTACCGCTATATAGTAACACCGAGTAGACAGGCGTCAAATCAAATTGGCAAGCCGCCTCGCGCTGGATGCCGGGCAGGGCGAATGTTGATCTACCCGGCAAAGCGTGCACATCAACTCAACTTAGCCAGCCCCGATCTTTCACCGGGCACCGGCATAGTCTCTCCGAAACAGCGCTGGCCGCAACCGGTCAGGCCGGATTTCCGTCCGACTCAGTACGAGAGTTTGTCCGCTTGGGCTTGCTCTTGTCCGTCTTCTGCTTGGCCTTGGAGTGGTTGTTACGGCGACGCTGGTCGCGCTCCCCACCGTCGGCTGGGGCCTGGCTGGCGACCGGCACATCGTGGGTGTGGTAGCCGCGCCCGTGGCAGGTCTCGCAAGGCACGGTGAAGGCTTCCGCCAGACCGGTGCCGATCTTCTTCCGGGTGAGTTGCACCAAGCCCAAAGAGGTGACCTCGGCCACCTGGTGTCGGGTCCGATCCCGGCTCAGGCATTCGACCAAGCGACGCAGCAGCAATTCGCGGTTGCTGGGCAACACCATGTCGATGAAGTCGATCACGATGATCCCGCCGATATCGCGCAGCCTGAGTTGCCGGACGATCTCCTCGGCGGCCTCCAGGTTGTTCGCGGTCACGGTGGCTTCCAGATTGCCCTGGGAGCCGGTGAATTTGCCGGTGTTGACATCAATGACGGTCATCGCCTCAGTGCGGTCGATGATCAGCGACCCACCCGAGGGCAGGAAGACCTTGCGCTCCAACGCCTTGGCGACCTGCTCCTGCACCCGATAAGAGTCGAACAGGTCCCCGGACTCGGCGCGGTTCCAATGCTGCAAGCGGTCAGACAGATGCGGGGCAACGTGGGCGACGTAGGCCTCCATCGTGTCCCAGGCGTCGTTGGCATCGCCATTGCCATCCACCACCAAGGCGCGGAAATCCTCGGTGAACAGATCGCGGACGATCCGCACGGTCAGCTCCGGCTCGGTGTAGAGCAGCTTCGGGGCGGTCAACTGGGCCGCCTTGTTGGAGATGACTTCCCACTGCGCCTTCAGCCGGTTCACATCGCGGACCAATTCCTCCTCAGTCACGCCCTCGGCGGCGGTCCGGATGATCACCGAAGCCTCCGGCTCGATCAGCGCGTCCAGAATGTCCTTGAGCCGACGCCGCTCCTGCTCGGGCAGTTTGCGGGAGATGCCGGAGAGTTGCCCGCCCGGCGAATAGACGATGTAACGGCCCGGAATCGAGATATGCGAAGTCAGCCGCGCCCCTTTGGCACCGACCGGGTCTTTGCTGACCTGCACCAGAACCGCTTGGCCAGACTTGAAGACCTTCTCGACCTTCTTCTCCTCGCCGGCCTCGCCGAAGGAGTCCCAGTCCACCTCGCCGGCATAGAGCACGGCATTGCGGCCCCGGCCGATATCAATGAACGACGCCTCCATCGAGGGCAGCACATTCTGCACCCGACCCAGGTAGATATTCCCGATCATCGAGGTGGCCGACGCCCGATCGACGTAGTGCTCGACCAGGATGCCGTCTTCCAACACCGCGATCTGCGAGTACGAGTCGGTCTGGCGGATCAGCATCTTCCGGTCCACCGACTCCCGTCGGGCCAGGAATTCGCTCTCGGAGAGGATCGGGGCACGTCGCCGTCCAGCGGCACGCCCTTCCCGGCGACGCTGTTTCTTCGCCTCCATCCGGGTGGAGCCTTCAATGCCGGTCACTTCCCCGGCAGCGCTGTTCTGTGCCGGACGAGGATCGCGCACTCGGACGCTGACCTCGCTGGGATCGTCCTCAGCCTCACCGATCTCCTCACCCCGGCGACGACGACGGCGACGACGGCGTGAGCTTTGATCCGCAGCCGCTTCCTCACCGCTGGCCTCCGGCTCGGAATCCGCCGCGTCCTCGGTATCGCCCTCGTTCTCAGCCCCCCGGCGACGACGACGGCCACCCCGGCGACGACGACGGCGATGGTGGTCGTCCGAATCGCCCTCCGCTGCGGACTCATCGGCCACTTCACCTTCTTCGCTCGCTTCCGCACCTGGCGCGCTCTCAACGAGGGTGGCTGGCTCCTCCGGCGAACCGATGGCGGCAGCCAGTGACTCCAACACTTGATCCGGCGACTCGGCCACCAAGCCGAACGCCTCTACTTTGGCTTTGCGCGAACGCCGTTTCGGCGGCTCAGCGACTTCGGCGGCCTCGGCGTCGCCAGCGGGCTGGACCTCATCAACCGGGGCGGCGGCGGCCACTGCCTTCCGGGTACGACGCCGGCTCGGGACGACCTGCGCCTCAAGCTCAGCGACGGCTTCCGCGATGGAGGCGGTCTTCGTGGAACGACGGGTCCGCTTGGGCGGCTCGGCAGCCTCCGGTTCCGTCACCTCCGGCGCTGCCGCACTCTCAACGGCCACACTCGCAATATCGGCCACAGCCTCGACTGCGGCGGTGGAGGTCTTCCGCCGCCTGGTCGGCTTGGCTTTCGGTTCCGGCTCAGCCTCGACTGGCGGCTCCGCCACTTTCTCGGCCGGCGGCTCCGCCGCCTTGCGCCTGGACCGGGCCGGTTTGGCCGCCGGCTCAGCGGCTTCGGCTGCTGCGACAGTTGGTTTCGTCACTGGCTCAGCGGCCGAAGTCTCCGGGGTCTCCGCGACCGGCGTCGGCGGACCCGCTAAGCGGGTGGCGCTGCGACGGCGCTTGGGCGCGGCTTGTTCTTCTTGGATAGGCTCATCAGAGTCGAGCATGTGCTCTCCTTCATGCGACACTCAACTGTCGCGGATCATTCGTCAACTGCGGCATGCCACAACTGACAATAAGTCTCAGCATCAGTCTTCGGCTAGCTTCCCCCGCGGTCGAAACCTCGTCGCGGTGAGGACTCACTACTACTGAACTGTCACTTCAGTTTGAAGACTTGAAAGCTTGTTGCCAAGCTCTCCGGACCAGTATGTCACAAATTGGCAACAATTCCGGCATTTGCCGCATCGTTCGCAAGTTTTTCGGGGCCGAAAGGATCACGAACCCGGCCGTCTGACCAGACTCCTTGAGCCACTCGCAGCGCCAATGACGCACCCGGACTCACCACAGCCGGACTCACCACAGCCAGGCCAGCCACGATGTCGCCAGGCCGCACCACGACCTTGCCCGGCCCGGTGACCGCTCGCAACGACAGCGCCCCAGCATCGGCCGCCAAGGCAACGACTGCCGCCCGGATATCCAATTCCCGCAGGCCAGCCTTCCCCATCCGCTGCACGACCACTGAGTCCGCCGCCAGAAAAGCGGCCACAGCCGCAGTCGCGTCAACGCCAAGGTCAATGCGCCAAGCCGAGTGGGTGAGCAATTCGGCAAGCGCGGTGCCATCGGACTCCACTGCGGCCATTATCTGAAAGCCGCCCGGCAGCACCCGATTGAGGCTGGCCTGAACACTCACCGGATCGATTCGTTGCGCTAGCGCGATTTCGAGATATTCGGCCAGACTGGCCACACCGGTCGGGACGGCGTTCGAATAGGAGATCCGTGGATGCGGGTTGAACCCCGACGAGTAGGCCATCGGCACCGCCGCGCGGCGCAGCGCCCGCTCGAAAGCCCGGGCGAAGTCCTGCTGGGAGGCGAAACGGGCCGGTCCCTGCTTGAAGTAGCGCAATCGTACCCGCTGCACCGGGGGCGGCTGCTGCACCGGAGGTTGTCTAGACACTGACTGGCTCGCTCCCAGCGGTCAGCGGCAAGAGCGAACGCAGCGTCGGCCCGATCTGAGTCTCCACCCCGAGCGCGGGACAGACTCCGCAGTCGTAACAACCCGCCCAACGGCAATCGGCGACCTCGCCGCCATTGCGGGCGTCCACCCAGTCCTGCCACAGCCAGACCCGGTCCAAGCCGAGGTCCAGATGGTCCCAGGGCAACACCTCGTCCTGGGAACGCTCGCGGGTCGTGTACCAATCCAAGTCGATCCCAACTGCTGCGGCGGCGTCCAGCCAGCGCTGATAAGAGAAATACTCCCGCCAGCCGTCGAAATGACCGCCCTGAAGCCAGACCTGCTCAATCACCTTCCCCACTCTGCGGTCACCTCGGCTGAGCAGCCCCTCGACCATGCCCGGCTCCCCCTCGGCGTAACGCACGGTGATGGCCCGCCCGTAACGCCGGTCGGCGCGCACCTTGTCCTTCAAAGCCCGCACCCGCCGGTTGACGGTCTCGGCGTCAGCCTGCCCGGCCCATTGGAAAGTGGTGTGCGGCTTCGGCACAAAACCGCCGATGCTGATCGTGCAGCGGACATCCCGGCTATTCGCCGCGCGTCGTCCCGTCTCAATGACGCGGAAGGCCAGCTCAGCGATGGCCAGCACATCCTCGTCGGTCTCAGTCGGCAGGCCGCACATGAAGTAGAGCTTGACCTGTCGCCAGCCTTGGGAGAAGGCGATCTCGACGGTACGGATCAGATCGTCCTCGCTGACCATTTTGTTGATGACCTGCCGCATCCGGTCAGTGCCGCCCTCCGGGGCGAAAGTCAATCCGGACCGGCGTCCATTGCGCGACAATTCATTCGCCAAATCGATATTGAAAGCATCCACCCTGGTGCTCGGCAGCGACAGCGATACATTCGTGCCGGCGTAGCGGTCGGCTAGTTGGCCGGTTATCCCGGCTATCTCGGTATGGTCGGCGCTGGACAGGCTGAGCAGGCCGACCTCGGCCAGTCCAGTGGCGGCCAGTCCCCGCGCGACCATCGTCCCGACCGTCTGGATGCCACGTTCCCGGACTGGCCGGGTGACCATGCCCGCCTGGCAGAAACGGCAGCCCCTGGTGCAGCCCCGGAAAATCTCCACCGAGTAGCGCTCATGCACCGTCTCGGCCAACGGGACTATCGGCTGGACGGGGTATTGCCACTCGTCCAATTCGAGCAGGACTTGCTTCCCCACCCGGGCTGGAACGCCGGGACGGTTCGGCCGGACAGCCTCGATTCGGCCATCAGGCAGATAGCTGACGTCATAGAACGACGGCACGTAGACCAGACCGGATTTGGCCAGATTCAACAGCAGTTGTTCCCGGCCCGCGTCGCCTTGCCGTTTGTGGTCCCGAATCAACGCGGAGACCCGGAGCACCGCCTCCTCGCCGTCACCAAGCACCACGGCGTCGAGGAAGTCCGCCACCGGCTCCGGATTGAACACCGCGTGCCCACCGGCGATGACCAACGGATCGGCTGCGGTCCGGTCAGTCGCATAGCGCGGGATCCCGGCCAGGTCAAGGGTCTCCAGCAGGTTGGTGTAACCGAGTTCGGTGGAGAGGCTGACCCCGAGCACATCGAAATCGCGCACTGGACGATGGCTCTCCCAACTGAACTGCGGGACGCCATTCTCCCGCATCAGCTTCGCCAGATCAGGCCAGATGGTGAAGGTGCGCTCCGCCAGCAGCCAGTCGTCGTCGCCCTGCTCACCGACCGGCATGGGCGCGCTGGAACAGGCGTTCAGCAATTCGTAGAGGATCGCCATGCCCTGATTCGGCTGCCCCACCTCGTAGGCGTCCGGGAAAAACAGCGCCCAACGCACTTCGGCGGCGGCGAAGTCCTTGGACTGGGAATTGACTTCCCCGCCCACATATTGAATCGGTTTCTGCACTTGGGCCAGCAACGGCTCAAGCCGGGTGAAAAGAGATTCCGTCACTGCGCTAGTCGATGTCCTCATGGCGGGCGGAGTTGTCGACAACGATGTCCGCCCTCTTCTCCGGCTCACACTTGGCCAGGTAGAGCAACTGGCCCTGGTAATAGCGCTCGTTAGAAGGATCGTTCGGGTCAGGGTTAACCCCGTCCCGCTCCGCCAGTCGCCGGTACGCCTCGCTGAAGGACACGTCCAACCACACCGACAGATTCCACACCCGGTCGGTGGGGCTGCGCCAATAATCCGAACGATGCATGAACATGCCGTCAATGATCACCACGGCGTTGTCCGGAGCCACCCGCATCGGTGAGGCCACCGGCGTCTCCGAGGCCAGATCGTAGGCGGCCGTGCGATAGCAGCCCGACCCGTCCGAGCGCAGCGGCTCCAGCACGTCGGTAAGGAAACGCTCCTGATTGTAGGAGTCCTCGAAATAACCCTTGGCCGAACGCTGCCCCTGCGCATAGCGCACCGACTGCGGATTGAGGTAGTCGTCCAGCGAAATCCGGATCACCGTCAACCCGGACTCTTCCAGCAGTCCGCCGAGCTCGTCCGCGAAAGCGGTCTTGCCCGACCCATTGACTCCATCAATACCGACGAGCGTTCGCCCGACTCGCGGACGAATCTGCGCCCGCAACCATTTCAACCCCGCAACCGGGTCCAACCGCTGAATACCGTTCGTCTCCATACTCACCTGTCAGTCTGTGTCACAACTCGCGCGACGGGCAACTTCCATCGCTTAGCCTGCCATACGATAAGCGCAGCGGTGACAAGATTCAAAACAACGTACACCAGAACCTCCGCTGAGCCGACTCCAGCCTCCCGGTCGAAGATGCCGGTCATGTCCATCCAGGGCAGGAATAACTCGCTCAAAAGGTTGTGCACGATATGCATGGCGATAGCAGCCTCCAAGCCGCCAGTGCGCCACACCAAGACCACTGCCACGGCAGCGAAGATGAAATAGAAGATATTCAGCCAAAGATCACCGGCACCATGCAGCAGCATGAAAACGATCGCGCTGATCAGCCCGCCGACTATCAAGCCCGGCAAACGCCATTTGAACATCGACCCGACACAGCGCAACAAAAGCCCGCGCACCGCGATTTCCTCAGCCGCTGCCTGGAAAGGTGTGGTGAGCAGGATCACCGCTATGACGAGCAGCCCGTCTGGCCGCCAACTCAGCCCTTCCAATGCTCCCCGCCAGATGTCGTATCCCAGTGCGGCCAATTCAAATGGCAGCACCAGCAATAAGAACTTGCCGAAGAGCTTCCAGCGGAATGCCCCAGTTATCGAGAACAGCCACCCCGGCCGTTGCCGGAAGATCAATACATGCACTCCGATTATTACTGGGATGCACAGCGCCAAGGAGACATTGTTGACCGCGAACAAAGCGAAGCCATCCACCTCTCGTCCCGCCAGGAACGCGCTTACATCAATCAATCCGAGGGAAACAGCGCTGATGCTTAATAAAAGCATGATCACAAAAGCACCGACCGCTGCGGCCACGATAGCCACCCAGGGCTTCCAGGCCCGGAAAGCGGGTGCCCGGTAGAACTCGTGGTACTCCCGGGGTTGGTCGGGCAGCGGACTCGGCTTCGGCGGCGGCCCAGCGTAGTAGTAGCCGTACGGCACGTTCACATCTGCCGGAGCGGCCAATTGCGGCGGAAAGGCTTGCGGCGGCGGCGCCTGCGGATACGAGACCGGACCAACTGGATACGCTGGTGGCGGTGTCGGATATGCCGTTGGCGGTGGAGGCGGCGGAGGCAGGTAATAAGGCGGTGCGACCACCGGCGGTAGATCTGGCGGTGGCGGCGGTGGAACTGGGATACCTCCCACCGGATCAACTGGCCGCGACTGTTCACTCATCGTCATATTCCTTTCGGGCGAGCAACGAGCGGGCCTCTCCCGCCGCGTAAACCGATCCAGCTATCAGAATGCCCGCGCTGGGACCGGCCTCGTCGGCCAGCCGGACGGCCTGCTCAATGGCAGACTCCATATCGTCGGCCAGGACAACCCGGTCCGCACCGAATTCAAGCACAGCCAACTCAGCGAGAGCTTGCGGAGTCAACGCCCGGTCAGTCGACCGCATCCCGGTGACGACCACCGTGGTCAACTCAGCAGCGAGAACTTCCAGCACGCCGGCCACGTCCTTGTCCCCCATCATGGCGACGACACCGATCAGTGGGGCGAAGGCGAACGCCTCCGACACAGCCTGGATCGTCGCCCTCGCCCCGTGCGGATTGTGACAGGTGTCGAGCACGATCGTTGGGGAACGACGAACGATTTCCAGCCGGGCCGGTGCCCTCACCGTCTCCAAGCCTTCCGCGACCACCGCTGCGGGCAGCGGCCTGCCACCCAAGAACGCCTCAACTGCGGAAAGCGCCAGAGCCGCGTTGCGCGCCATATGCTCACCAAATAGCGGCAGCACCAACTCGCCCAACGGCCCCTCGGCGGTGTCCAGCCGAATGACCTGCCCGCCGACAGCGGGCACCCGGTCGAGCAGGGCGAAATCGACGCCTTCCAAATAGACCTTCGCACCGCATTCAGCGGCCCGACCGATCAACACCCTCGCTGCATCCGGAGCCTGCTGGGCGAACACGGCGCTCGATCCCGGTTTGAT
>JAISCH010000262.1 GCA_031265725.1 Propionibacteriaceae bacterium | reverse complement strand
GCGATCCTGCTGGAATACGGCCTGAAGGTCAGCCAGAGCGACTTCAAATGGGCGCTGAACAGCCCGATCTTCGACCCATCCGGCCTGGGTGCTCCCAATCTGGGCCTGCTCGGCCGGGTCGATCTGTTCGGCGCTTTCGCCGGTGCCGACGCGGGCACGATTCTGGGCTTCATCCTGCTCATCTTCGCTCTGCTGCTGGCTGACTTCTTCGACACGATGGGCACGATTGTCGCCGTCGGCGCTGAGGGCAATCTGTTGCGTGAGGACGGCAACCCGGATCACGTCCAGGAAATCCTGCTGGTCGACTCAATCGGCGCGATGGCCGGTGGTCTCGGTTCGGTCTCCTCCAATACGTCCTATATCGAGTCGGCGGCTGGCGTCGGTGACGGCGCGCGTACGGGTTTCGCATCAGTGATAACCGGCGCGGCATTCCTGCTCTGCCTGTTCCTGGCTCCCTTCGTCAATATGGTGCCTTCTGAGGCGGCCGCTCCGGCGCTGTTCTTCGTGGGTTGCCTGATGATGGCCCAGGTCGTCGAGATCAAGTGGACCGACCCGGAGGAAGCCATCCCGGCCTTCCTCTGCCTGGCCCTGATGCCGTTCACCTATTCGATCTCGGTGGGCATTGGCGCGGGCTTCATCAGCTACGTGTTCATCAAGGCGTTGCGCGGAAAGTGGAACCAGATTCACCCACTGCTGTGGGTGGTGGCAGCCGCCTTCCTGGTCTACTTCGGCCAAGGAACCATCCTCGGTGCCATCGGCTAGCCCCAAAAAGTGTCCTCGCTTCGCTGCGGTACTTTTCGGGGACCCCAACAATTTGATATTGAAGGGGGGCGACCCCCTTCAAACCCCCGCGCTCACTGCGTTCGCCAAAATGTCCGCACTGTGCTTAACAAGCTTGGCCCAAATAACGTGTTTGGGATGACCGGCTAGCATTGTATAGCCCTGCGCGGGTGATTCGCGCAGGGTCGTGGGCAGTGGAGATAACTCCACTGCCTGCTTGTTTGAGATGGTTGCCGACCTCGGGAAGGCCGGTTGTCTTTTAGCGGTCGCAGCACTGGGTTGCGGGTCAAGCTGTTGGCGCGATCTCTTATAAGCTCAAAAAGTGATTCAGATTCGGTAGGCTCCAGCTATGAAAAGATGGCAGTTGGGACTAGGCGCTTTGCTGGCGGCGTTCGTATGGCTGTTTATTGGCAGCTTTGCTGCTGTCCCAGCACAGGCGGACACGCCGGATCCCAGTCAGGGCACAGTCAGCGCGGTGCCTATCAACGGGACGTTGGCTCCCGATCCCAGTGCGTCCGTCGCGGGCGACAATGTGGATGACGAGGAGATTGCGGACCTTCCCGACGTTCCGATTGACGATCCATCCATGATGATCGTGCTGCTCTCCGCTGGCGGTGTGGCGCTGATCGCCGCACTGATTGTCTTGATCAGGAAGTAGCTATGAGTGATCTGATTGATACTCCCGAGATGTACCTGCGTACTATCTACGAACTCGTGGAGGAAGGCGTGCCCCCGCTGCGGGCACGAATAGCCGAACGGCTGAAGCAGAGCGGCCCGACAGTATCGGAGACCGTCGCCAGGATGGAACGCGCCGGGCTGGTCAGCGTGCATCCGGACCGGCATCTGTCGTTGACGGCAAAGGGCGAGGAGGTCGCCGCCCGGGTGATGCGCCGTCACCGGCTCGCCGAGTGCCTGCTCACTGATGTGATCGGATTGGATTGGAGCTTGGTCCACGACGAGGCTTGCCGCTGGGAGCATGTGATCTCCACCGATGTCGAACAGCGGTTGGTTCAGATCATGGACCATCCCACCCATTCTCCCTACGGGAATCCGATCCCGGCCCTGCAGGAATTGGGCACCGCTCCGACGGCAGACTCCTTCCTGACCGGAGTTCTGCCGCTCAGCGAGGTCGTCGCAGACGAGGAACCCCATCGGGTCGTTCTCAAGCGGATGGGGGAGACGATCCAGATTGATCCGGAACTGCTGGCGAAGCTGGCGGGAATAGGCGTGCGCCCCGGACGGCAGTTGACCGCCAAGGCGACTTCCAACACGCTCACCCTGACCACCGACAGCGGAGAATTGCAGTTGGCCGCCGACTGGGCGGATCATCTTTTCGTCGCCGCTGGATAGCCCTGGAATAAAACTGGACTTAGTTTTGTTGTTATTGAGTAGACCTGAATCAGCAGGTTCCACGAAGGTTCTTCGCCACGGCCGGACCCTTCGCCGGGGCCTGAGTGAGCGGAGCTTGGCTCATTCGTCACTGTTTCAGATGCCTAGTCGACTAGAGAGGTGAATATGGCTACCGTTGCCTTGACTGAAGCTACTTTTGAATCCACTGTGACCGGGGACGGGATTATCTTTGTGGACTGCTGGGCTGAGTGGTGTGGGCCATGCCGCAGCTTCAGCCCCGTCTTCGAGGCCGCTTCGGAACAGCACCCAGAGATCGTTTTTGGCAAGGTGGACACTGAGGCTGAACGCGGCATCGCCCAGATGCTCAGCATTCAGACGATTCCGACAGTGATGGCTTTCCGGGACGGCATCATGGTCATGCGGGAGTCCGGCGCGTTCAACAAGAGCCAACTGGAAGAGATCATCGAGCAGGTCAAGCAACTCGACATGGACGAAGTCCGGGAGCAATTGGACCACTGAGCGGTTGAGACACGACCCCGACTCCTTCGACAGGGTTTCGGTTCGCTTGCGGTGTCAGACTAGGCTTGAGGATATGTGGTCGAAGCGCGACGAAGTCGATTATGCGCTGCAACGTCGGAATACTCTGCAAGCGTTGCGGCGTCCGCAGCGTCGGCTGAGCACTGTTGACGCTTGTGACGCCGATCCGATGCTGGTGCGTTCGGCCTATCATCATGGTGAGGAATCGCCGCGACCCTGCCCGATCTGCGGCAAGGAACCGCTGCTAAATCTCAACTATGTCTTCGGGGACCAACTCGGCCAATACTCGGGCCGGATCAAATCCACGCCGGAATTGGTCGAGATGCAGGACGAATACGGAGAATTCAAGGTGTTTGTAGTCGAAGTGTGCGTGGAATGCGGATGGAACCATCTCATTCGCTCCTACCTACTCGGTGACGGGGTGAAGCGTCGGCCGCCACGGCGACAGCAGACCGTGGAGGACATCTATGGCTAGCCAACGGCCAGCCAAGACTGGCCCCCAATCCAAGCCGACTGCGAAAACCACACCCCGGAAGGGAAAGCACACCTCCCGGAGACCGGCGAAGCGACGTCCGAAGAAGAAACGCTCAGTGTGGGTGCGTATCCTCCAGTGGACGCTGATCAGCCTGTTACTGGTGGTGGTGGCCGGTTTCGTCGGATTCGCCATCCTCTACGCGTCCACGCCGCTCCCAGACCCGAATGCCGATTTCCGGACCAATACCAGTTTCGTCTACTACAACGATGGCAAGTCCACGCTCGGCTCGTACCAGATTCAGAACCGGCAGTCGATCTCCTATGCGAAGATGTCGCCGTATGTGGTCAACGCGGTGATCGCCGCCGAGAACCGTACTTTCTGGAGCGATCCGGGCATCTCGATCCCCGGCATGATCCGCGCTGGGCTGGCGGCTCTGCGCGGCGAGGAGGTCACCGGGGCGTCAACCATCACCCAGCAATACATCAAAGTGCTCTACCTGACTCAGGAGAAGACCCTCACCCGTAAACTTCACGAGATCGTGCTGGCTGCCAAGATCGGCCAGGACCTGCCCAAGCAGCAGATCATCGAAGACTATCTCAACACGGTCTACTTCGGGCGGGGCGCGTACGGGATCGAAGCGGCCTCCCAGGCGTACTTTGTCGATGACAAGAAGAAGCCGAGGGCGCAGAGCGACTTGACGGTGGCTGAGGCGGTGGCGCTCACTTGCATCATCAACAATCCCTCCCTGCTCGATCCGAGCAAGGGCGAGAAGAACGCCGCCGATCTGTTGGAGCGTTACCAATACACCCTCAACGGCATGGTTGAGATGAACAAAGCCGGGACGTTGGTGGGGATGAGATTCACCGAGGCCGACCGGGCGGCGATTTACAACCAACTCCCGGAGTCGATCTTGGTCAAGCCGAAGGTCGACTCCAAACTGGGCGGGCCGAAAGGCTTCCTGCTCAATATGGTCGAGACCGAGTTGAAGGCGGCGGGTTACTCCGAGGAGAAGATTCGCGGCGGCGGGCTGCGGGTGGTCACCACCTTCGACCAGAAGGCACAGGCCGCCGCAGTCAAGGCGGTGCAGACGCAGACCGAGGCGATGGCTGGCGGCTCGAAGAAGAAGGCTGCCGAGCTGCATGGGGCGTTGGCTTCGGTAGACAACGAGACCGGTGGCGTGCTCGCCCTGTATGGCGGTCCGGATTTTGTGGAGAATTCCCGCAACTGGGCGACCACCAAGCGTCCCACTGGATCGACATTCAAGCCGTACGCGCTCACTGCCGCGCTGCGCAATGGGCTGACCCTGCAGGACCGGTTCAATGGCAATTCCTTCACCCCGCCGGGAAGCAAGAAGCAGGTGCGCAACGCCGGCAATCGCCGGTACGGCCAGATCACCTTGCAGCAGGCGACCACCAATTCGGTGAACTCGGCCTATGTTGACTTGGTGCTGCATATCCCCGACGGTCCGGCCGAGGTGATCTCAGCGGCTAACGACGCTGGCGTGCCGACCGGGCCGGGTTGGAACGAGAATGCCGTCATCGCCCTTGGCGGCGGCGAAATCAGTCCGGTGGATCAGGCACTGGGCTATTCCACCTTCGCCAACGGCGGTGTCCGGCACACCGCGCATGTGGTCAAAGAAGTGCAGGACGCCCAGGGCAATGTGATCTACACCGGCCCCGAGGAGAGCACGCAGGCGTTGGAAGAAGACGTGGCGAATGACGTCACCTATGCGCTGACCAAGGTGGCCAGCGACGGCACCGGCTACCGGGCCGCTCAACTAGGCTATCCGGTGGCCGGCAAGACTGGCACCTACTACAACTCGAACATCAATTCCACCCAGGCGGTCTGGTTCGTCGGTTTCACCAAACAGGTCACCACTTCGGTGATGTTTGTCAAAGGCGACGCTGGCACCGCTGACTTGGGCGGTACCTTCGGCTCGGGCTATCCGACGTCGACTTGGCTGGACTACATGAGAGTCGCGATGGACGGCAAGGAGCGGATCGCCTTCGATCCGCCGACCCGGCGCGTCTCCACCATGAAGCCGAAACCGAAGCCGACGAACACGCAATCGGCCACTCCCGACGTTGAGCCTGATCCAGACGAGAGCGCGACCCCAGACCCGGAAGATCCGAGCACCGACCCAGGCGAGTCCACCCCGCCCGCCCCACCGAGCAGTCCAGCGGCGTCTCCAGCGTCCACTCCCTGAGCCAGCCCGGACCCGGCCACCAGGCAGCAATCGTGTGTTGTGCCATGACTGGGCGCTGACGGTGAAGCTGGCTTTCCACCTGGCTCGTCACGCTCGATTCGTCCGCACGATACACTGGCTGGCGTGAAGACGGGCCGCTCACTGGTGATCTGGAGTTGGATTGCCAGCAAGGCGATGTTGGCGGTGATCGCCGGAGTCGTCATTTTCACCCAGAACAAGAGTTTGACTGATGTGCTCGGCAACTGGGATGTGCAGCATTTCTTGGCAATCGCCAACGATGGCTATGCGGTGACGAACGATATCGCCTTCTTTCCCGGTTGGCCACTGATTCTCAGGGCTATCTCCTGGACTGGCCTGCCGGTGGTAGTCGCCGGAGCGGTGTTGGCCGCTGGGCTGTCCCTGGTCGCCGCCGCCGCGCTTTACCGGATGGGTGGTTGGGGTGCCGCAGTCGCTTGGATAATCGCCCCGGTGGGTGTTTTCACCGTGGTCCCCTACACCGAGTCGCTGTTTTGTGCAGCAGCGTTCTGGGCCTGGGAGAGGGCTGAAGCTAAGCATTGGGGACAGGCGGCGATACTGGCTGGAGTCGCGGCTAGCGTGCGGGTGTCGGGGCTGTTCCTATTCGGGGCGCTGGTCATCCTCGCCTTGACTCAAGCCATCGCCACCGACGACCGGGTGGAGCGCTGGATCACCCGTTGCAAGCACGCCGCTTGGATGTTGATCCCGCTCGGGGTGATCTTCGCTTACGCGGGCTACCTCTATCTGGTGCGGGGGAGCTGGATGGCCTGGTTCGACGCTCAATCGGCGGGCTGGAACCGTGAGTTGACCTGGCCCTGGGTCTGTCTTGAGCATACTTTCAACGCTGCCGCCCCCGGCGCTTACCCGGATCATCCGGAGTGGTCGTGGGTCTTCCGGGGAGAACTCATCTCAATGGCGGTCGGGCTGGCAATCACTGTGCTTTGCCTGGCCCGGAAGAAGCTGGCCCAGGCGAGTTGGATCGGGGTGCAGCTCATCGCCTTCTCAACGTCCTATTGGCTGCTGTCGGTCAACCGGGCGGTGTTGCTCTGGTTCCCGCTGTGGACCGAGGCGGGGAAGCTGGCCGAGGTACGTTCCACGCCCGCCAAGCTGGGAGTGGCCGCCGCCGCAGTGGTCTGCCTGCTGGCGCAGGGAATTTGGGCCTGGCTGTTTTTCACCGGGGCTTGGGCCAGTTAATCCCCGCTGAGACATTGAAGCCCCCGGAGGTCTGCTCCGAGGGCTTCAGTGGGTAGAGAAATGGGTCAGGAGATGACTACCTTGACACTCAGTTGAGATTCATTCGCAACGCTTGCATCGCCAGCCTTGCGGAAGGCCAACTCCAAATTCGTCTCGCCAGCCTTCAAGGCCTTGAACTTATAGGTGTAAACGATCTTGCCGCCGTCGCCGTCTGGCTTGCTCTCATCTTTGGTTTCGGTCTGCAGGAATGCCGGATCGACTTGCTCAATCCATTCGTAGTCTGTGCCGCTATCCATCTCGACGCGATAGATGATGGTGCTGCCATTCTTGGCGTCAATCTGGACAATATTGCTGGGCGCGTCTTGATTACGGGCGTCCGTGGTTTGTGCCTCATATTGGGCTTGGGTCAGCTTTTCGCCACCTTTTGTGACATATGTGACATCGCCGCCACCACCACTGCATCCGGTCAACAGCGAGGCGCCGAGCAATGCGGCGGCCACCATCGCACCAATCAGTGTTCGTTTCATTTTGCTCCTTCGGGTAGACTGAAATTATTTCGGGGATGAAATTATTCCGGAAGAAGTTTAGTCCTATAAAATCTAGTCATACAAGTAGGCAGGCAGCTAAAATATCTCAGATTTTACCTGAAGTTAAGACTGAGTTATCGAGAAGCTGGAGTTTGAGCTTCGGATCACTGCTGACACTGGTCGTATAGAGCAGTTGTCGGCAGCGGGTAATTGAGCCGATGGCCGTTGCTCTTGGTCTGCTGGGGCTTCCATCTACACTTGATGGAGTCAGTTTGACATCGGTAAAGCTAAGGAGTGCGCATTGTCCTCATTTCTCTATCGGCTCGCCCGCAACTGCTTTCGGCAGCGCAAGCGAGTCGTCTTAGTTTGGGGATTGATCCTTGCCCTTTTAGGTATCGGCGCGCTGCTCTCGCCAAGGGTGTTCGATGACGGCTTCACCATACCGGGCGCTGCTTCGGCGGTGGCTTTGGAGCGTTTGGCGGTCACTTTCCCGGAAGCCTCAGACGCGTCTGCCCAATTAATTCTGACCGCTCCGGATAATTTGCGCTTGGACGGCGATGAAGCCAAAAGCCATCTGGAGCAGTATTTCAGAGAATTGGAAAAGGCTAGTTACGTCAAAGGGGTGACCTCGCCATATCTGGATCAGGTGTCCGGACAGATCAGCACAGATGGGAAATATGCGCTGGCGTCAATCCGGGTATTCGGCGAGGTGTCGTCCTTCAGTGATGCCGACCGGGCCGATTTGGTTGACCGGGTTAATAAAATTTCTGACTTCCTGCCGGGAGCCAAGGCGAATATCGGCGGCAATATCTACTCCATTCATATGCCGGAGCTGACGTGGGTGGAAGCACTCGGGCTGATTGTGGCCATTGTGGTGTTGGTGCTCACCCTTGGCTCAGTGTTCGGCATGACGGTGCCGCTGGTGACCGCGCTGACCGGGGTGTTGTGCGGAGTCTGTGTGGTGACGATGGACGCCGCCTTGATGTCGGTCAGTGCGACGACGTTGATCTTGGCGGTGATGCTGGGGTTGGCGGTCGGCATCGACTATTCGCTGCTCATCGTCTCCCGGCACCGGGACCAGCTCGCTGCCGGTCTGGATGCCGAGGAGTCCGCCGCCAGAGCTGTCGGCACGGCGGGATCGGCGGTGATCTTCGCCGGGATGACTGTGATAATCGCGCTGATCGGTTTGAGCATCGCCAATCTGCCCTTCCTGACCATCATGGGTTGCCTGTCGGCGGCGACGGTCGCGTTCATGGTCTGTCTGGCGATCAGCCTGGTCCCAGCGATGCTGGGTTTCTTCGGGGAACGGCTGCGGCCCAAGGCGCGGAAGCCTAAACGCCATGGTGCCTGGAAGCCGTCAATTTGGTGGGTGGAGGCGGTGACCCGTTGGCCGGTGCTGCCCTGCCTGCTGGTGATCGCCGGTCTGGGGGCTTTATCCCTGCCGACCACTCAGTTGGAGCTGTCCTTGCCCAATTCGGGGCAGTCCGCTCCTGGCGAACTCGACCGGGTGACCTTCGACATGGTCAGCGAGCATTTCGGGGTTGGCTATAACGGCCCCTTGGTGGTCACTGCGGATATCGTGGAATCCAGCGACCCGGTGAGCGTGGCCGATGGGCTGAAGGCTGAGATCGAGGCGATGCCAGGGGTGCAATTGGTGCCAATGTCCACCCCCAACCAGAATGCTGACACAGTGCTTGTCCAAGTCATTCCGGACACCGCACCGGACGATCCGGCCACTACTGAATTAGTGCACCTGCTCAACAGCAAAGCGCCCGAGTGGAAGCAGCGCTATGGCATAGACACCGCAGTGACCGGATTCACCGCCGCCAGCATCGATGTGACCAACCGATTGCGCGACTCGATGCTGCCTTTCGCGCTATTCGTCGTCGGATTGTCGTTCCTGTTGTTGATGATGGTCTTCCGCTCGATCTGGGTGCCGCTCAAGGCCGCGCTCGGCTATCTGCTCAGTGTGGGCGGGGCATTCGGCGCGACGACCCTGGTATTCAACGAGGGCTACTTCGCCGGACTGATCAACCTGGCTGAGACCAGGCCGGTGATCTCTTTCCTGCCCATCTTCGGGAGGGGTATCTTATTCGGGCTGGCGATGGACTACGAGGTGTTCCTCAC
>JAISCH010000182.1 GCA_031265725.1 Propionibacteriaceae bacterium | reverse complement strand
CTTGGCCAGCGAGACGACCAGGCGCAGGTTCGCCTCTAGCAAATGGTTCTTCGCCTTCCGCCCGTCGTCCCTGATCCATTCCAGGTCTTCGATGAAATCCGGAGCGTTGTCGATCTCGTTCAGATTCTCCTCAGCGAAGAGCCCGGCCTCAATGCGCTTGGCGAGGGTAACCTCCTGCTCCGCGTTCAGCAGGGCCACCTTGCCGATCTGCTTCAGGTAGTCCTTCACCGGGTCGGCGGTCGCGCCAGCGGCCATCACCTGTTGCTCCGGCTCATCGGCGTCGTCGGTGTCGGACAGGCTGAAACCCTCGTCCTCAGACAACTCCGCCTCGACCTTCGCCTCCTCGGCAGGCTCGAATTCGGAATCGTCCACGTCATCCAAAGAACGCTTCTTGCCGCCGATGGTGAGCACGACATCGTCGCCCTCGCGGGAGAATTTGACCTCGACCTTGCTCTCGGTGAGCAGGCTGGAAACGGTCAGCTCGTCGCCATCCTCGTCAAGATCGTCCTCGATGCCAGCCGCGTCCAACGCCTCGTCCTCAGCGGCCAACTCGTCCTCGTTGGCGTCGATCAACTCCAGATCAGGCAACTCCTCGCCCTCGTCTTCAGCAGCCTCTACCTCGGCTGGGCTGGTGGCCGGTGGCTCAGCGACTCTCTTCTTGCGAGTGCGCTTGGGCGCAGCCTGTTCCGCAGCGGCCTCAGCAGTCGGAGAACTGGCAGCGGCTTTGGCTCTCGGGGGCTTGGCTTTCGGGGATTTGGCCTCAGTGGCCAACTTCAACAGGGGCTTGGAAGTTGACTCGGTTACAGTTTCGGCTTCTTCGGCTATGCTCTTCTTAGCACTTAGCGACACGAACGACCTCTCGACAAATCGTTATTAGGGTGCAAAACAACCAGATGTTGTCAATAGCAAGACACAATCCTGCCATAATAATCCCTTCGATGCCATTTGGGAACCCACCCGGCCAAACAGACAGGTCTATGCTGAGCACATGCTTACGCCCAGCGCTCCCCGGACACCCCGACGACGCATCCGGCACGGTGACGAATTCATCGATCCCTATGCCTGGATGAAGGACACCGACAGTCCGGAGCTGCTGGCGTACCTGGAAGCGGAGAACGCCTACTGCGCCGCGCTGAGCGCTGACTCACAACCCTTGGCCGACGAGATTTACGCGGAGATCACCGCCCGCACCCAGCAGACCGACCTGAGCGTGCCCAACTACGTCACGCACAGCGACGGCCGGACCTTCTGGTATTACGCCCGCACCACCGAAGGTCTCGACTACCCCAGCTACTTCCGCGTCCCGGCCACCGACCGGGCCGACGTTCCGCTTTCAGCGGAAGCGCTCAGCGGAGAAGAACTCGTCTTCGACGCCGAGGCAACTGCCGCTGGGACCGAATTCTTCAGCCTGGGATTACTGGATGTGTCCCCGGACGGGAACCGGGTCGCCTACTCGGTCGACACCAGTGGCGCCGAGCACTACGACCTCCACTTCCTCGACCTCGCCAGCAGACAGCAGCTCGGCCCGGTCGTCACCGATGTGGCTGCCGGAGGGGCCTGGCTGGGCAATTCCGCGTTCTGCTATCTGCGGCTGGACGAGTCCTGGCGTCCGGACCGGGTCTATCTGCACCGGCTCGACCAGGCCCAGACCAGGGACGACCCGTTGATACTGGCTGAGGACGATGAACGGTTCTGGCTGCAATTGGGCCAATCCCGCGATCAACGCTGGGTAGTCATCCAAGCCGGTTCCAAGACCACCAGCGAATGCTGGCTGCTCGACTCCACCGCCGCCGATCCCAGACCCCGCTCTTTCTGCGCCCGGCGCGAAGGCCTCGAATATGACCTCGAAATCCTGGGGAGCACCGCCTACATCATCCACAACGAGGACGCCGTCGATTTCGCGCTGTCCAAAGCCGCCATACCGGCCACCTGGGACCAGCCAGCGGGCAGCCCGCTGACCAGCACCGCCGACTGGCAACTGGTCATCCCCGGACGACAGGGCTTCCGTCCCCTCGACGTGTCCGCCTATGACAACGCGGTTGTGCTCAGCTATCGCAGCGACGCCCTGGCCCGGGTCGCTGTCGCCGGACCCGATCCGGCCTCAGCCGAGTCGTTCCAGGAAATCGAGATGGCCGAGTCCATCTTCACCCTGGAGGCTGACGGCGGCGAAGATCCGGACACCGACCGGATCAGGCTCTGCTATCAGTCGATGGTCACCCCGGAACAGCTATTCGACTATGTGCTGGAGACCGGCGAGCGGCTATTGCTCAAGCGTCGCCCGGTGCTCGACCACCCGGTCAAGGGCAGTTACCGTCCTGAGGACTACACCCAGACGCAGGAATGGGCCACCGCGCCCGATGGCACCCTCGTCCCCATCTCGATTGTCCGTCGGGCGGACCTGCCGCTCGACGGGAGCGCCGGATGCCTACTCTACGGTTACGGGGCCTATGAGATCTCCGTCGCGCCGTCGTTCTCGATAGCCAGGCTGAGCCTGCTGGATCGCGGCTACAGCCAAGCCATCGCCCATGTCCGTGGCGGCGGCGAGCTCGGCCGTAGTTGGTACGACGCGGGCAAGCTGCGGCGCAAGACCAACACCTTCACCGACTTTGTCGCCTGCGCCCGGCACTTGATCCAAGCCGGATATGCCAGCCCCTCCCGGCTCGGGATCGAGGGCGGCAGCGCCGGTGGGCTGCTGATCGGCGCGGCGCTGAACCTGGCCCCGGAGACCTTCGGCGCGGCGCACGCCGCAGTCCCCTTCGTCGATCCGCTCAACACTTTGCTCGATCCGCAATTGCCGCTCACGGTGACCGAATGGGAGGAGTGGGGCGATCCGCTCCACGACGCGGAGGACTACCAGTTGATCAAGTCGTACGCGCCCTACGAGCAACTGCGCGCGGTCCGCTATCCCCCGCTGCTGGTGACCGCCAGCCTGCAGGACACCAGGGTCGAGGTCACCGAACCGGCCAAATGGGTGGCCGCCCTGCGACAGCGAATAGCGCTCGATCCGGGGCTGGCCAGCCTGATCTGCTTCAAGATCGAGCTGAACGCCGGACACGCCGGGGCATCTGGTCGTTACGCCTCTTGGCGCGACGACGCTTTCGAGTTGGCCTGGCTGATTTCGCATACCCAGCCCTCCGCCCAGACTTAAGGCGTACCTGGGTATCAGACTACGGTCTATGAATGTCCGACCAGGATGTGTTCAGGGTCGATGACCTGTGTTTTTTTGTTCCAAAGCACTTGCAAACGCGTTGTACTTGTTGACGAGCGAAAGGAAACCGAACATGAACGCTACCTTGACCCGGAGCCGGATTAACGAAGGCATCGACGGCAAAGACTCCGTCGGCCTCTATCTTGAGGAGATCGCCAAGACTCCACTGCTGACCGCCGAGGAAGAAGTGGCCCTCGCCAAGCGGATCGAAGCGGGCCTTTTCGCCAAAGACCTGCTCGAACAACGCGCCGCCGGTGAAGAGCCAGCCGAAGCACTGGACGCGAGCGACGAGGAATTGGAGATCATCGTCCGCGAGGGCGATAAAGCCATGCAACGCTTCGTAGCGGCGAATCTCCGACTCGTGGTGAGCGTGGCCCGCAAATATGGCCGCTCGCAGATGCCGCTGCTCGACCTGGTGCAAGAAGGCAACACCGGACTGATCCGCGCCGTGGAGAAGTTCGACTACACCAAAGGTTTCAAATTCTCCACCTACGCGACTTGGTGGGTCCGCCAATCAATCTCCCGTGGCATCGCCCAGCAGGGCCGCATCGTCCGGCTGCCGGTGCATGTCGCCGAGCAAGTCAACCAGGTCGCCGCTATCCGGCGCACCTTGGAGCGCAGGCTCGGCCGCGAGCCCGAGCTGTGCGAGATAGCCGCCGAACTCGGCAGCTCCGAGGACTCGATAGTCGAATTGCTCCGGCTGGCCCGCGACCACATCTCGCTGGACGCCCCCATCGAGGACGACGGCGACACCTCACTGGTGGACCTGCTCGCCATGGAGTCGATCTCCAGCCCGGACGACATGGTGATGGACGCCGAGGAGCATGCTCGGCTGGAATTGGTGCTCTCCTCCAGCCTGGACCCGCGTTCCGCCGATGTGGTGCGTCGCCGTTACGGACTGCTCGACGGGCGTCAGGCGAAGCTGGCCGATATCGCTGAGATCTGGGGAATAACCGCTGAGCGGGTCCGCCAGATCGAACGTCAGGCGATTGCCAAGCTACGAGCCGCCGACATGAACGTCGCCGCCGCATAAACAGCCCCAGCACAGTCCTGGAATGGCCCGCCGCGCCAACGCCACGCGCGGCGGGCCATTCCTAATTGCCGACTGCTAATTGCTCTGCTGACTGCTAATTGCTGTGTGGAATGCCCGACTCGCTATCGGACTGAGATCATTGCGCCTGGGCGAGAGCATCTGGATCGACCAGCCGGATCAGCCCCTCCTGAGCGCAGGAGGCGATCAATTCCTCGCCGGAGAAGAGCCGTCCGAAGCTGAAGCCGAGACCCGACGACGCCGAAGGGGAGACCTGGTCGTAGAGCAGCCACAGATCGGCACGGGCGAAACGGTGGAACCACATCGTGTGGTTGATTGAGGCCACTTGCATGCCCGGCCCGGCGAAGAGCACCGGATGCGGCACCGTGCTCACGGAGAGGATGGTCAAGTCGGAGGCATAGGCGAGGAAGGCCTGATGGACACGCGGATCGGCCGGGAGCATGCTCTCGGCGCGCACCCACACCGTCATCCTGGCATCGCTCTTCCGGCCGCCAGTCACCGCCGACGTGTCACTGGCGAAACGAACGTCCAGTACTCCGAATTCCCGCTCCCATTCCGCTATGGAACGCCGGGACCGATTGCCGAGCACCTGGGCCAATGGCGGGCAGTCGCCGGGAGGCGGGACATCCGCTGGAGCCTGGTCGGCATGGTTTAGCCCCGGCTCCAACTCGTGAAAGGAGCAATCCATATCGAAGATCACCCGCCCCCGCTGATGCCCGCTGACCCGGCGATGGGAGAAGGTGCCGCCGTCACGCACGATGCCCACCTGATATTCAATCGGCACGCCGGGAACGCCCATCCTAAGGAAATACGCGGTCAATGAATGCGCGTAACGGTTGAAGTCGATGGTCTGGTAGGCGGCCATCAAGGCTTGCGCGAGCACTTGCCCGCCGAAGACCCGCTGCCCCAGCGCGTCCACCGCCACCCCGGCAGCCGCAGCCGGGCCGAGGTAGGCATTCTCGCCAATCTCCCTCACCTGGAACAGTTCGATCAATTCATCGACGGTTTGCGGCACCCGGACTCCAGTTCAAGTACGGTCCCTGGGGAAGTCTGGCGGGTCCTGCTCGGCCAGGAATCTCTCCACAGCCGCGCCGATCTCCTCAGCCGAGGGCAGCGAGGCTGCGCCACTCTCCTTCAGCCGGTCGTACTGCTGCTCCAAGGCTCCCACCAGCGCGGGGAAATCCCCGTCCTCGCCGGTCTCAGCGGCGATGGTGCGCAGATTCTCCTCGGCGCGCTCAGCGATCGGCTGCGTGGGGATGGCCAGATCGCAGAATTCGTTGACCTTCCCCAACACCTCGGCGATGGCTTGTGGGAACGTGGTCTGGGACAGGTAATGCGGGACGTGGGCGACGAATCCGCTGCCCAGCAGGTCGCGTTGCCCGGCCTGGTACTCCAAGAAATGCGAGAACGACCCGGGAAGCTGCACCCGGTCTATCCACATCGGATTCCCCGACACGATCTTGGGATCGGTGGCGTGCTGGGTGATGAGCGTCGGACGGGTGTGCGGCACAGCCATCGGCACTCCGCTCACGGTGGCCAGGATGCCGACACCGATTTCCTGGCAGATCTCGAACACGCCCGCAGCCACCCGGTGCCATTGATGATCGGGCTCCGGGCCAGACAAGAGCAGGAATGCCTTGCCAGCGGAATCGGTGACCCGATGGACCGCCAGGGAGAAGTCGATCATCGAGTCCAGCCGGTTGGTGTCGAAGATGAATTGGGGGCGGCGGTACCGATAGTCATGGACTTGGTCGTGGTCGAATTCAGCCAGCACGGAATGATCGCACTGTTCCAAAATATACT
>JAISCH010000097.1 GCA_031265725.1 Propionibacteriaceae bacterium | reverse complement strand
GCAGATCACAGGAGAACAACAACGGCGCGAGCACAGCCAACAGCGCCACTTTGAGCATTAACGGCACAATGAACCCCCTCTTCTCCGCAGAATGTCAACACGGCAGTATAGGTCGATTTCGTGAATTTCCAATACTTGCGTTTTTCTCCAGTCATTTTTGTCAACCCGTTGAACAAGCCTGTGCGCGATGCCATGTTCACTGTGTAGGTCGCGGTCAGGTTTCGCGGACGGGCGTCTTGATGGGACGGGTCGAAGCTGTTCATCCACCACACGCCAGGCTTGCCGACTTTATATTTGAAGAGAGTCTTCCCCTTCAGCTTCAGCGTCATTGACACCGGCATCTTGCCCTTAGCGGCGGCGAGGTAATGCTGGAGGACAGCCGAACCATAAAAATATGGGATGTTATTCAGGTAGCCGGTGAATCTTTCGGTCCAGAGGGGATGAATATGTCTACTCTGTTATGTTCTGACATAGAGCGTTGTTGGACGACCAGACCGCCTGAACCCGCAGCGACCCGGATCAGTTCAGGGACTCGATAGTTTGTCCAGTGGCCCGGTTGGGCAGCCTTCGGGGATTCCACGAGCCGATCCAAAATAGTCTGGATATCCAAGGACTTCCCTCCTACCACTAGTGGAGCCAACGTAGATACCGGTTGGCTGAATGAACTCACCAGTTCATCCATCGAGTCGAACACCAGCACACCTGCCCACTGCGTCAAACCTTCCTCATTAGTCGCAGCAGCAGTAGGGCCATACAAACCATCTCGGAAAGTATCCGCGAAACTAAGCCATTTATAATTCGCCCATGCCCAGAAGCCGCGTTTCATCCACTCCTGCCCTATCCGAGTGTATGTGTCACGAGAAGCGATCAGCACCTGATAAACCGGGAAACCACCGCCTGCTGACACCGCGAATTCGAGTGCTTCTCGAACCATTCTCCTGTCCGAATCACTAACCTCTGGCGTATCACTTTTCACAAAGAACGAAACGACTGACACTGGAACCGGTGGGTAGCCTACCCGAGCCATAAAATCTGGCCAATCACGCTCTAAATCCTTAGTAAATTCACGCCATATTCCATCTGAACCAGATATGGAAGACATCAGCGAAGAAAACTCACGACGTGCCTTAACGCTGAAACTAGATAAAGAAGCCAACAACCCGGCATCATCGGTAGATAAAGACCTTTTCCTTTTCTCGTCCTCCTCATCGGCAAGCATTATTTCAATCACACCTCAAGGCGGGCCGTCTATGTCATACGCATTTTCAGCCATACGGGTAAACTCGTCGTTATCCATCCATTTTGGCCACTCATTAACAACCACTAATTCAGGATAATGATCTTTGATCTCTTCAGTGGAGCGGGCATACATCACTCCCCAAAGACCACCCATGCCATAGTCATAGCCGATCAGGAAAGGCCGCTTACCCTCGTCATCTCTAGCCATAACCATCATTACGGCTTTACAGGGTGATGCTCAGGCTGCTGGTGTCGCGCCAGGGGCGGTCGGGGGTCAGGTGGACTACTTCGGCTCGCCAGCAGGCGATTTTGTAGGGGAGGCGCAGTGGCTCGCCTACTCGGGCTACTGAGTCGTATAGGTGGCCAACGTCTTCGACTAGGTTTGTCTGGGTGGATTCTGGCAAGGCGGACACTGCGGTGTTGGTGCGGACCTGATCTAGCAGGTTCGCCTTGCGCATTGGAACCCATAGCCGGAAGTCGCGGGTCTCCCGAATCCGGAAATTCGGGCTGGAGACGATGGCCTCCACATTGGCCACTTGGCTGGAAGTGGACATGGCTTGCGGGTCGGCTCGGCGAACGATCTCAGCCAGACGGCGGACCCAGGGCACAGAATCGTCCCGCATCACGATTTGGATGACCAGCATTCCGCCAGGCAGCAGGACGCGGGCTAGTTCGGAGAGGACTGGTTTGGCGGCCAGATCCGCGTTGGCCGAAGTGAGCAGCACGGCTTCGAACGCGCAAGAGGGGATGGGAAGTTTCCCGGCAGTGGCACAGACTAGGGTCACTCCGGGCAGCCTGGCCCGGGCTTTGGCCAATGCGGCCGCATTCGGGTCGACCAAGACGAAATTGTGCCCGCGCCGGGAAAAACGACGCACCGTCTGGCTGCTCGCCACATCGAGAGCAAGAATGCCAGCCTTCGCTTCGGGCACCAGCCAGTCCAGCGCTTGTTCGGGGAACGTGGCTTGTCCGGACACCATACTCACGATGGTAGTGCCCCGGTCCACTTCCGTTCCGGACCAGACCGGCGAGTCACCCTATGACAGCAAAACCTGTGGATAATTTCCCAATTTCGCTTAGTTATCCACAGATACCGAATTCGAGTGCAAAATCTGGCTTTCGTACCCAAACTGTGAAGTATGAACCAAGAACGACTGGTATTGGTAGTGGCGGCGAGTGGCGACTTGCAAGACCTCATCCTGTCGGCGGTGGCGGCGCAGCAATTGCACGGCCAAGTCGCCGTGAGCGCCGCCCAAGCGGCGGCAGGCTGGGATCAAGCGGAGACCATCTTCATCGCTGAAGACTTCGCCGAGGAACTGGCGAGCCGAGCCTTGCCCCGCCGAGAGCGGGTCTATCTGGTGGGGGCCGACGAGACCCGGCTGGCCACCTGGTCAACTCCATTGGGAGCCAAAGTGATCGTCCTACCTGATGGTGTCGCCTGGCTGGGGGCGGTGCTTGACGAGGGCAGCGACAAAGCCGGCGCTCCGGTGGTGGCGCTGCTCGGCGGCTCCGGCGGCGTGGGAGCGTCGACTTTCGCCGCAGCCCTGGCGCTCAGTGCGGCCAAGAAGGGTCGCCGGGCGGCGCTGGTGGACGTTGACCCGCTCGGCGGCGGGATCGACCTCCTGCTGGGAGTGGAACGAGCCGAGGGATGGCGTTGGCCAAGCCTGCGCACCGCCGAGGGCTACATCGGGGACATCCGCGAGTATCTGCCGCATATTGAGGGAGTCGCGGTGGTCTCGATGGCCCGGGAGTCTCCCGCCGACCTGGCGAAAGAGCCGCTGGCGGCTATCGTCCAGGCGATGCGGCGCACGCACGATCTGGTGGTGTTGGACGCCGGACGCTCGCTCAGCGGCGCGTCCAGGGAAGCCGTCCGGCTGGCCACCAAGCGGCTGCTGCTGGTGGCGGCGACTGTGCGCGGCATCGCCGCCGCCGATCAAGTGATTCGCGCTTACGGCGGCCCGGTCGAAGTGGTGGTGCGCCGTCCAGCGGGAGCCAGCGCCGATTCTGGAACGGTGAAAGACCTGCTCGGTTTCCCAGTCGTCGCGGCGCTGCCGGAGGACAAGACCTTGGCGATGGCGGCAGAGCGGGGTGAATTGGCCTGGATGAGCGCCCGGCGCAGTTATCTGCGGGCCTGTGCCGCACTAGTGGCCAAAGCCGCATGAACGGCCTCGACCAAGTCCGCGAATACCTGGGCCGCAACCAATCCGTCGTCGGCCCAGTCGAAGTCGGCCAAGCGCTGCGGTCAATGGGTGAGTTAGTTACGGACGCCAAAGTGCGCGCCACTCTGGAGGCCTTGCGCCAAGACAGCGT
>JAISCH010000035.1 GCA_031265725.1 Propionibacteriaceae bacterium | reverse complement strand
GTAAGACGATCCAGGTGAAAGTGACCGGGTCGAAGACCGGCTTCACCAGCGTGACCAAGGCCAGTAAGGCCACCGTGAAGGTGAAGGCTTTTGAAGTTGTCATCCTTGACGGGAATCTGGAGAGCCCCAACTATTCCTCGACACCCAGCAGTCAGAAGACTGCTGCTTCGATCACCGCCCGCGCTGAGGCAGTGATGAAGGCTGGAGCCAGCTTGATGACTCTGCAGGAGACTCCGGGATCAGTGGTGAGTGCGATCCTGGCTGAGGCCAAGAGCGTCACCGGGCATGAGTATGAGGTTGCGTCGCATTCGGATCAGGCTGTGATCTGGGATTCGAGTATTTGGCAGCGTTCTGGTGACGCGGTTGTTTTCAATCTGTCCAGCGCCAAGGGCGGGCTGGTTATCGAGTTGACCCATATCGCGTCTGGCAAAACGATACGGGTCGGGTCGGTGCACATGCCGACGCTCAAATCCAAGGGGCAGCCCAACGGATATGCCAATGACTCCGCGCGGGTGAAGGACATCAAGAATATCGCTGGGCAGGCAGCCGGCAGTTTGGCCGTCATGGGTGGGGATTTCAACACCCCGGCTCATCGGGCGGCGATTGTCGGCCTAGGTTGGACGGCGGCATTGTCCGCCAGTACTGACACCTTTGACGACAAAGGCACGCAGGCCATCGACGGCGTTTTTGCGAAGGGTCTCGCTTTCAACGGCACCAAAGTGGTCGATCCCGGGAAAGCCTCAGATCACAAGTGGATCACCAGCACAATCACCCTCAAGTGATGATTCATTGATCGCGGAGCCAACGGCGTAGGGTCCAGGTGGCGGTTCACGTCCTTTGGTCGCTGAGTTGCCATTTCACCTTGCGGCTTCGGCGGGCCGCAGTCGGCTCTAAGAGTCCTTGACTCTCAAGGGCACGCAGATGGTTCCCGTTGACAATGAGTTCGCGGACGGCATCAAGCGGGTATTCCCAGATGTCTTCGCGTCCGGCCCCGATGATGACGGCTCGGCGGGTCATGTTCCGCGACACGGCGTCCAGCAGGCCCGACACCATCATGGGGATTGAGCCGTCGAGGGCGACGTTGTCGAGGAACCTTGTCCCGTCCCGCATCGCCCGCCCGTCCGTTGTCGGGAATGAGACGAAGGTCACATTAAGTTGTGGAAAGAACTGCTGTGGGTAGCTGCCCAGTGCCAGCAGGCCAGCCAGTGTCACCTGGTCGTCGTCCCCGGCGCGGGGGACCACGCCCGCCATGCGCAGAATGTCAGACCTGCTGAAACGTGAGAACGCTGGTCCGCGTCGGTTGCGGAACCGGCTGATGAGGCGTTCGACTTCCTCCGGTTCGAGGTCTTTGATCGTGGCGTCCGGCACTGTGGTGGCGTCATCATGTGGTTGTCCCCGGTCGGCGAAAAGAAGGTGAATCTCGTACGAGCTGAGATGGCGGTCGCCGTCGTGCTCGCGGATGTACGAGCCGTTTTCGACGCCTTTGGTCTTGACGTAGCACGGGCGCATGGTCCGGTCGGTCGGCGGGATGGCAGCAACGACAACCGGCGAACCGTCAATGGTGACGATCTCGATGCGCGCCCGGACGGCTGGGGTCACGCTGTCGGCGCAAGCCGACGCCAGAGCGTCCGCCAACGACGCGGCGTTGACCTTCACTGGCTCGAAATCGGTGGCCTCGTCCAATCCGAGGATGATCATGCCGCCCGTGCCGTTGGCGAAAGCCGACACTGTCTCCGGCAACGACTTCGGTGCGCCCCCGGCTGCCTTCTTGATCTCAACCGACGCCGAGTCGGTTCCCGTCAGGCGCGACAACTCGACCAGAGCGGCCACCTCGTCCTGCACAGACATGCGCCGCCTCCACATCTGACAAAGCTTAACTAACATCGTACATATTAAGATGATATATGTGCGGGGAAATTGAGTCGAGTGATGAGTCATTGATCGCGGAGCCAACGGCGTAGGGTCCAGGTGGCGCGGACGTCGTCCTCGTTGTATTCCAGGATGCGGGTGCGGGCTTGTTCCCGGAGTTCGGCGGTCTCTGAGGTGGTGGCATCCTCGAACCAGCGCATTGAGTTGAGGCCGCCTGGGTCGGTGTCACGCCAGTGGAAACCGGCGGCATCGCGGGCCACCGCCTTCAGCCCTAGGCCGTGGGTGCTGAAGTAATTCGCTCGCATGACTGCGAATAGGTCGATGAAGTTGCTTTGCGAATAATCCCTGGCCCAACTCAACTCGGGGTCGTCGCTGGCATTGGCCAGCCGATTTATGCGGACGGTCTCGTAGTCGGAGTAGTGGTAGACCAACGCATCGGCATCACGAACCAGATTCCGCAGCCAACCCATCGCTTCGTTGGCCAGGGCGAGTTCGGCTGCGTCGTCTAGTGGTTCGAAGCGGGCGAAACGATGGTAGCTCAGCCGTCCTCGTGCCCTGTCGTCCACCCAGAATCCCCACAGATAGACGCGATCTTGGTGGTTGGTCTCCAGGTCGATGTCGATCTCCAACTCGGCCGCAGGCACTGTCAGCTTTCCGGTGGTGGTCCGTTCAAATTCGACGCCAGCCTGGATCAACTGTGAACGATGTTGCGCGGTCTTGAGCCGGTACTCGGCTCCGGCCCGTTGTCCCATCAACGGGAGCTGGCCGGGTAGGAAACCGTCTAGGTCCAATTCGGCCAACTGCTTGGTGGTGAAGATCCCGGCTTCCCGCAGCACGGCGATCTGCTCGGGGTCCAGCGGTGCCTTCTCAATCCGCAGGCTCAGATCGTCCGGGTCGAGCCGTTCGACACAGTGGGAATGCCAGCCGCAGGCAGCGCACTCGTGACTGATGATCGGCAATAATTCATCGGCCAGCCTCGGATCGTTCGCCTGCGCGCGTTCAGCGATTTCCACCCGCTTGCCGAATTCCAGCGCGTAGACCTGGAACGGACTCAGCACGGCGTCGTTCACACTGAAGCACGGTTCGTCCAAATCCACCCAAGTTATCGCCGGAGCATCGTCGGCGAACTCATCAATGCCGATCACCCCGCCCAACGCCCGGTCGGAGGCGTAGCCGCAAGCCTGCAAGAGCAGCCAGTAATGGGTGAGTTGCAGAGCCGTGCCGGAGCGCCAGGACCAGCGGAAACGTCGTCCGGCGAGTTGATGATGGATCGTCGGATCGGACAGTGCGGAATACTCACAGAGTCCGGAAGCGGCCTGCTCGGTCACCCGCTGATACCTGACCATCGCCGGATAGTAGCCCCGATCCGCCTCGTCGCGGACCAGGATCGGCACCCGTCCGGCGCGGTGCGCGCTGAGATCACGGGGGAGCAGCCCGGAGCGGATCAGTTTTGCCCCGGCCTCCATCGCCGCCAGGCAGGCAGCCTCGCCACTGTCGTTCGCATCGTCTGGGGCCACCACACAGCCAGCGGCGATCAGTGCTTGGACCACTTTGCGGTTAAACTCCGCCGAGCCGGGGAATCGCGGCGGTGGCTCAACGTGGCGGGCGGGGAGTCCGGAAAAGGCGCTATAGATCTTGACTGGGCAGGACTTGGCGGCGTGGGCGTCCAGGGTGAATGTCACGCAAACGCCCTGTGCAGTGCCACGATCCCGCCGCTCAGATTCTTCCAACTGATCGACTGCCAGCCGGCAGCGGACATCAACTCGGCCAGCGCGGGTTGATCCGGCCAGGCCAGGATCGATTCGCTGAGATATTCATAGGCGAGCGGGTTGGACGAACTCAACCGGGCCAGGCCGGGCAGCCCATACTTCAGATAGACGCGGTAGACCGCCCGGAGCGCCTTGTTGCCTGGAGTGGTGAATTCGCAGATCACCACCCGGCCGCCCGGACGGGTCACCCGGCGCAATTCCGCCAACCCGGCCTTGGCATTCTCCACATTGCGCAGGCCGAAAGAAATGGTCACCGCGTCGAAGGTGCCATTGGCAAAAGGCAGGGCCAGCGCGTCCGCGTTGACGAATGGCAGTCGCGGAAACCGCTGTCTACCCACCGCGAGCATCCCGAAACTCAAATCAGCGGCTATCACAGCGGCCCCAGCCTCGGTATAGGGAACGGAGGACGTACCGGTGCCAGCAGCCAAGTCGAGGATCAACTGCCCGGGTTTCGGATC
>JAISCH010000012.1 GCA_031265725.1 Propionibacteriaceae bacterium | reverse complement strand
TTCTCAAGCAGCCAGCCATGGAAACCTTTGTCGAGGTCGAGCCGAACGCAACAGGTATCGTACCCATCCAGGAAGGTGGCGATAGCGTAATACGTGCCTTCAGGCACAAACATTTTCGGGCGCGTGGTCAAAAACTCAATAAGTTTTCTGGCATCGTGCTGTGGGTCCATCTCTTGCTCCATCCTGCTTTTCTGAATCCCCAATTAATGACTTCTGCCTCGGTGAATCGCTTCTTGTGGTCCACAATGACCATCCCTAGGCAGTCAGTCATCCCATCCTATCTGGCTGGAGTGAGCACTGGCACCAGGGGTCTCCCAATCCGTTGGGACAGAGTTTGCCTGCCGTTAACCTTGTTGACGACAGGCGGTCATGCGGGAATGTTTGGCTCAAGCCATGAGAATGATAACTAAGCTGAGCCGTTCGGGAATGGCCGTGCTTGCCCTTGGTGTGATCTTGTCAGGTTGCGCCGCGAATGAGGCTCCTGTCGTCAGTGACAGCCCAGTCGCCACAAACACAAATACGAATACTGCCCCTGCTCTCCAAGGAACCCTGGTCGGTGGCGGGGCCTCCTCCCAGACCGCAGCCCAAGAGGCTTGGCGGGCTGGTTTCCAAACCACTTACTCGGCGGTCACCGTGGATTACGATCCGACCGGCTCCGGCACCGGACGTTCCAGTTTCAGCTCGGGCGGGTTCGCCTTCGCTGGTACTGATGATGCCTTCTCGGTCGAAGAGGCCGCTGGCGCTTTCGCCGGATGCAGCGCGGGCACTGGCCTGGTCGAGATTCCGGTCTACATCTCGCCGATCGCGGTGGCCTTCAACCTGCCCGATGTGCCGACGTTGAATCTGGACCCGGCCACCATAGCCAAGATTTTCGCCGGGAAGATCAAGTCCTGGGACGACAAGGCCATCGCCGCCGCCAACCCAGGGGTGAAACTGCCCAATACCGCGATCACCGCTGTGCACCGTTCGGACAAGTCCGGCACCACCGGCAACTTCACCGACTATCTGGCCGAGACCGCCTCCGCTGAGTGGACCTGGGGCGCGGTAGAGCAATGGCCGGAGAAGCTGGCAGGCGAGGCCGCAGACAAGACCCAGGGCGTACGGGAAGCGATCACTTCCGCCGCTGGCGCGATCGGTTATCTGGACGCCTCGCAGGCGGCAGACCTGGGTACGGTTGCGATCAAGGTTGGTTCGGATTACGTGCAGCATTCCGCTGAGGGAGCCGCCGCTGCGGTAGCCGCCTCCAAGCTGGAGACTGGACGGGCCGCGACTGACATCGTTTTCGATCTTGACCGCAAGCAGACCACCAGCAAGGCCTATCCCTTGGTGCTGGTCAGCTACCTGGTGGCCTGTGGCCAGTACCAGGACGCCAACACGGCCGAACTGGTCCGGACCTATTTCGAGCACGCGGTCTCCACGGCCGGACAGCAAGCCGCTGCCAATCAAGCCGGATCAGCGCCGCTGAACAGCGAGTTGACCTCCCTGGTGTCGGACGCGATCAGCAAGATCAAGTGAGACTGAGCATGGCAGCCATCCTGGCAGAACCGGGCGCAGGCGTCCGCACCGCAGCCCCGTCAGATTTGACGGGGGCGGGGCGGCGCAAGGAGCGCCGGACGGACCAACTGGCGAAGTGGACGGTGCTGGCGTCGGGGGCCGCGATAGTGGTCGTCCTCGCCGGTGTCGCGTTATTCCTGTTGATCCAAGGCGCTCCGGCCCTGACCGCTGCGGCGTCGGAGTTGCCCTACCAGGTGGACTTCTGGTCCCTGGCCGGTCCGTTGGCTTTCGGATCGGTATGGGTCTCCGGATTGGCGTTGCTCTTTGCGACGCCAATCGCCGTCGCTGTCGCACTGTTCATCTCCAGGCTCGCGCCACGGTCAGTGTCCCGCTACTGCGGGATCGCCGTTGACTTGCTCGCTGCCGTGCCCTCAGTCGTCTACGGGCTTTGGGGCATCATGGTGCTGGCTCCCAACCTCGCCGTCTGCTATCGCTGGCTCAGCGAAAACATGGGTTGGTTCCCATTGTTCGCCGGAACCCCGTCGGCGACTGGACGAACGATCCTGACAGCGGCGTTGGTGCTGGCCGTGATGGTGATGCCGATCATGGCGTCGGTCTGCCGCGAGGTCTTCGCGCAGACTCCGACCGCCACCAGCGAGGCGGCGCTCGCGTTAGGTGCGACGAAGTGGGAGACGATCCGGTTGGCCGTGCTCCCATTCGGCAGGTCGGGCATCATTTCTGGGGCGATGCTCGGCCTGGGCCGGGCGCTGGGCGAGACGATGGCTATCGCTATGGTGTTGTCGCCAACTCCGCTGCTGGTGAGCCTACAACTGCTCAATTCGACTAATCCGAACACAGTCGCGGCGATGATCGCGCAGACTTTTCCGGAGGCGAATGGTTTGCAGGTCAATGCGCTGATCACGCTGGGGCTGGTGTTGTTCGCCATCACCTTCGTAGTCAATGCTTTCGCCCGGCGCCTTGCCCGGCCCAAACCGGAGGCCTGAGATGCCACCACCAGTAGCAAATGTCTTGAAATCCCGCGCCGACGCCGACGAGTGGCGCAATCTGATCAACGACCGGCCGCGCGGCCTGGACCGTCGTCGCCGGATAACGAACAAAGTGGCGCTGGGTGCGATAACGGCGGCATTCTGCCTCGCCATCGCGCCGCTGGTCAGCGTGTTGTGGACTGTGGTCTCGGCCGGGCTGAACCGGATAGACGTCGAATTCTTCACCCAGTCAATGCGCGGGGTGATCGGCGAGGGCGGCGGTGCGCTGCACGCGATCATGGGCACGATCCAGATCACCCTGGCTGCCGCTGTCATCTCCGTCCCGGTCGGCATCCTCGCCGCCGTCTATCTGGTCGAGTACGGACGCGGCGCTTTCGCCCGAACGCTCACCCTGCTGGTCGACGTGATGACCGGCATCCCGTCCATCGTGGCCGGACTATTCGCCTTCGCGCTGTTCTCGCTGGCGTTCGGTCCGGGGGTACGGGCCGGGGTCGCCGGAGCCGTCGCGCTGTCGTTGCTGATGACGCCGGTGGTGATCCGTTCCGCCGAGGAAATGCTCCGGCTGGTCCCCACCGAGCTACGCGAGGCGTCCCAAGCCCTCGGCGCTCCCAAATATCGCACGATCACCGATGTGGTGCTGCCCACAGCGGCTTCCGGGATCACTGCCGGAGTGATGCTGGGCATCAGCCGCATCGTGGGGGAGACCGCGCCGTTGCTCCTGGTCGCCGGTTTCACCGACTCGATGAATTACAACCTGTTCAGTGGACGGATGGCCAGCCTGCCAGTCTTCATCTACAGCCAATGGCAGAACAAGGGAGTGGACGCCGCCGCCTACGACGACCGGGCTTGGAGCGCGGCGCTCACCCTGATCGCTTTCGTCTTCGTCCTCAATCTGGCTTCCAGGATGGCCAACAGGTTCCTGGGTGCCAAAGCCCGTTGAAAGGGAGAACATTATTATGCCCGTGCTAACTCAAGTGGCTGCCAGCCAGGTCGATATCGACAGATTCTCGGCCAGCTACGGCTCTGTCACGGCGGTCGACGATGTGTCGTTGACGATTCCAGCCAGTTCGGTGACGGCCTTCATCGGCCCCTCCGGCTGCGGAAAGTCCACCCTGCTGCGCTCGATCAACCGGATGCACGAGACGCTGCCCGGCACTTCCATCACCGGCAGCATCCGCCTCGGCGGCACCGATATCTACGGATCGGGCATCGATCCGGTTGTGGTCCGGCAACGGGTCGGCATGGTCTTCCAGCGGCCGAATCCGTTCCCGGCCATGACGATCCAAGAG
>JAISCH010000364.1 GCA_031265725.1 Propionibacteriaceae bacterium | reverse complement strand
ATGCACTTGTATCTGAATTACGCTCGGGAGAACTGGATGAAACCCGGCGAGAACCCGCCGGTCGGCCTGATCCTGGCTGCATCCAAGGGACAGGACGAGGCGCACTACTCCCTGGATGGCCTCACCAACATGCTCTCAGCCGAGTACCGGCTCACGTTGCCTGACGAGCGCACCCTCACTGCTGAGCTTACCCGCGTCCGGAATGCGATAGAGGCTCGGGATGCGTCTCGACCCGAGTCTCCCAACTTCAAGGGCAACTAGAACAAGAACTAGGCTCACTCAGCAAAGTTTCAGATGCCTAATGACTTGGATTATCTAGAGCGAGTGGCTCACTCTCGCCGCCAGCCAACCAGGTGCCGATGGCGGTGGTGAAGGGGATGGCTAGGACTAGACCTATCGAGGCGACTAGGGTCGGGATCAATTCTTCGGCGATGTCCTCGAAAGTTAGCAATTCGGTGATGCCGAAATCTAGGGTGGAGGCCACGGTGAGCAGGCCGAGCGAACTCCCGATATAGGCGAAGGCGATGGTGTAGACCGTTGAGGCGATGTGGTCTCGTCCGATCCGCATGGCCCGGGTGAACAGGGAGAAGCGGGAGTCGTTGGGCGCGGCGGCGCGCAATTCCCACACTGCGGAGGCCTGGGTGATGGTTACATCGTTCAATACTCCGACGCCTGCCAGCACCATGCCGCAGAGCAACACGCCTCTCAGGTCGGTGGCTGGAGCCGCGAACTCCAAGTCGGTCAATTCCTCATGCATGAGTGGAGTCAGTTTGGCGGCTGGGATGGCCAGCCAAGCCGTGATCGTCACCACGGCGATTCCGGCGTACGTGCCGAGCAGGGCTGTCGTCGTCTTCACCGAGATGCCATGCGCCAGATAGACGACGATGAACATCACCGCGCTAGCCGTGAGCAAGGCGGTCAGCAGGGCGTCTTTACCGGCCGCCAGCGCGGGCAGGGTGAAGACCCAGATCATCACCAATGCCGCGACCAAACCGAGAATGGCAAGCAGCCCTTTGACCCGGGCGACCGCTATCACCACTATCACAAAGAAGGCGGCCAGCAATGCCATCGGCAATTCGCGGTGATAGTCGAAGAAGATGTAATTGCTCCCCTCGGTCACTTCCACGGGAGGCAGTTCGATCAGTTGGATGCGGTCCCCGACCCGCATGTCCTTGGCGGGTGCCCCAGGATTCGTTTGGACGATCACATCGGCAGCGCTCCCGTCCGGGCGCACGTCGAGTTCCCCTTCCTCACGCCCGATCTCAATGCCGGTGACCGTCCCGGAGACCAACTTGGCCCCCTCGCTCAGCCAGGGACGTTTATCCGGCAGTTCACCTGGTTGGGGCCAGAGCAGGGCCACTCCGGCGACGGTGACCGCGAACAGCACACACATGATGGCAATCAAGGTGATCTTGACCGTCCGGCTAGTTTCCGTCGGGACGTCCGAGTGCAGATGTGAGTGCATGAAATCGATGCTAGCCGACTGGGGGTAGGAAACCTTGCCGAACGAACTGGGTTTCGCCCACTTGGAGTTCAACGAAGGGACTACCACTAACGGACCTCGCTGACCGATCCGGGACAGCGGGGCCGTTGAACTGTTACTGTGCGGCAATGGACGTGTACGGACTCGCCACGATTAATCGGGAGCATCATGAAGGATGAAGCCGTATCCGGCGTCCCCGATGAGCCGATCCGGGAGAATCGGTTTCGCCTGGAGTTGCGGCTCTTGCTGACTGCGGTCATGTTCTATACCCGGATCAAATGCCCGGATTGGGTGGGGTACTCCGCTGAGCGGTTGAATCGTTCGACGCGCTATTTCCCGGCGATGGGCTGGCTGGTCGGACTGGTGGTGGCGGCGGTGATGCTCGCCACCGGGTTGGTATTGCCCACGGTGGTAGCGGTGGTCCTGGGGCTGGCGGCTGGAGTTTTGCTGACCGGAGCGTTCCACGAGGACGGCTTCGCTGATGTTTGCGACGGATTCGGCGGCGGGACGAGTCGGCAGCGGACCCTCGACATCATGAAAGACTCCCGGGTCGGCGCTTTCGCCGCCATCGGGTTGGTGCTGCTGTTCAGCCTCAAAATAGCGGCTCTCACCGCATTGATGGACACCGGCATCTGGCAGGCGGCAGCCGCACTGCTTTTCGCGCACGTTTTGAGCCGCTGGTGTGTGGTGACGATCATTTTCTCCGACGATTACGCCCGCGACGACTTGACCAGCAAGGTGAAGCCCATCGGCCGGAAAATCTCCCGGCTGGGTTTTGCCGCCGCTAGCGTCTGGATGCTGCCCTTCGTCGGCCTGAGTTGGTGGCAGCCCTGGTGGCTACTCGCCATTCCAATCGCGTTCCTGGTCCGATTGGCGCTGGCGCGCTGGTTCCGGCAGCGCTTGGGCGGCTACACCGGGGATTGCCTGGGCATGGCGCAACAGGTCAACGAAGTAGTGACGCTGCTAGTGGTATTGGCCAGCATAAACATCAGTTGATAAGGATTGGTAAGGAGTTGTGCTAGTTTCCCTGGTATGACTGGTTTATCCCCCGAAGCAGAAGAACGCTTGGCCCGGATTCATTCGCAGGTCGCCGAGGCGGAGCAGCGGGCTGCCGATGCGGCCCGGTTGCGTGATGATATTGCCAATAAACGGATCGACTTTGTTTCCGCCGATGGAATTGTGTCGGTCTCGGTCGATTCGTTGGGCCGGTTGGAGCGCCTTGAGATTGATGATGCCGGGCTACGTTCTGGTGGGCGTGAGTTGGCGGCGTCAGTGCTGGGCACCGTTCGGCAGGCACGGGCGCAAGTGGGCCATGAAGTGATGGGCATGGTAGAAGGCGTGTTCGGCGAGGGTTCAGATTTGTCCACCCAGATGCGCGACACCTATCTACCTCCCGGCATCGATGACGACGACTCGTCCGACCCCGGACCCGATCCAAGCGGTCGTGGGCCGACGATCCTTCGTCCCTACTGAAACTGCTCCGGCCCTTTCCTCCGCTTGGGGGGAAAGGGCCGGAGCGGTTTAGGCTGCGTTCGCGCGGACTAAGCAGCTATCCAGTGGGCGTATAGGGTGTGGGTT
>JAISCH010000363.1 GCA_031265725.1 Propionibacteriaceae bacterium | reverse complement strand
CTGGCCCCTGATGAGGTGGTGGCTTTCGCCCAACGAATGCCCGCGTACTCCGCGTTGCGCGTGCGGGGATTGATGACTATCGCGTTACCCTCGACAGTACGGGAGTTGGTAGCGCCTTGTTTCCAGACCTTGCTGGACGCGCAGCGTGAATTGCGTACGCTCGGGCTGGCCGGGCAATCCTATGACCAACTCTCGATGGGGATGTCCGGCGACTTTGAATTGGCCGTCGAGTATGGCTCCACCTGTGTCCGGGTGGGGACGGCTGTCTTTGGTGCCCGTGGCTAGCTTGACTGGTTTCCGGGGTGCGTTGGCGAACTATGCTCGGTGCCCACTAGTGCTCTGAGGCCGTGATGAACGGGTCAAGTTTTATCCCTTGATGTTATTTATATCTCTATTTTGCCCTAAGTATTCCCTTTTCTCCTCGACTGCGGTAGCTTTGGGGATAATAGTGGATAGCTAGCCATAGTTGGCGATAGTTAGCGATAACGGAGGTTATTCAATGCTTCCCGAGTTGAATCCGTACCGGCCTGGATTGGCCCCGCCCGAGCTAACCGGACGCGAGGAAGAGGTCGGCTATTTCCAGTTGTTGGTTGACCGGGCCAAGGCTGGCGGCGGTTTGGATCGTTCCGTGTTGTTCACCGGACTGCACGGGGTGGGCAAGACCGCGTTGCTGAATGAATTGGTCCGGATCGCTGATCTGAGCGGCTGGCTGCATGTGGAGATCGAAGGACAACACTCCAGCGACGCAGCGGGTTTCCGGCGACAATTGGGGGCGGCATTGGACGCCGCGTTGGTGAGATTCCGGATGCGGCATCAGTTGGGCCGCGCGGTGGAGCAGGCGCGGGAGACGGTCGGCCGTTTCAGCGCGGCTGCCGAGTCGTCGTCCTCCGACTACGTGCTGGTCCCAGCCGCCACCGGACTGCTGGAAGTCGACTTGGAAACCCTGGTGCAACAACTCAGCGATGTGACCTCGGTGCGCAAAGCCGTCTTCGTGCTCTTCGTGGACGAGTTGCAGGGCTTGGACAAAGAAGTCTTGTCGGCCCTACTGGCGACTCAGCACAAAGCCCAGCAGCGGTCCTGGTATTTCTATCTGGTGGCCACTGGCGCGCCGACACTCACCGCGACATTGGCCAGATTGCGTCCCGACACCGGACGGCTGTTCCGCCACTTGGAGCTCGGGGCCTTGTCGGAAGAGGCTGCCCGTGACGCCTTGACGATCCCAGCCAGACGCAACGGCGTCGAGTTCACCGACGACGCGCTCAGCTACCTGGTGGAGGCCAGCCACGGCTACCCCTTCCATCTACAACAATTCGGTCAATCCGTCTGGGATTTTGCGGAGTCGTCGCCCATCGAGCCAGAACCCGCCCTGGAAGCCATCCAAGCCGGCGAGTCTGAACTGGACGAGACCTTCTTCGCCGCTTGGTGGGAGCGAACCACAGAGCCGGAACGCCGTTACCTGACGGCAGTCGCCGTCCTAGCCCCAGCCGACGACCCTGCCCCAGTGGCAAAACTAGCCGAGCTACTATCTGTCCCCTTGACTCGGCTCAGCAAGACTAGAGCCGCCCTGATCAACAAAGACCTGATCTATGTCCCCAACCGAGGCCAAGTGGCCTTCACCGTCCCTGGCATGTCAGCCTTCGTGAGCCGCGTCTCCAACTACCTAGCCGACCCCGAAGAATACAACCCCACCGAAGCCCCCCTCCCCGTTGAATATCCGGTTGCTGATCCCCAGGGGCCAAGCCGAGTTGAATATGTAGTTGAAAATCCGGTGGACTCCAGCCCCGTTGAATATGCGGCTGCAAATCCCGAGGAGCCAACCCCCGTTGAAGAGCCCGAGGACACCATCCCGCTCAAATATGCCGTTGCGACCCCCAAGAGACCCAGTTCCATCGAATATGCCGTTGCAGCCCCTAAGCGACCCAGCCCGCCTGAAGAAATCCTGATCGACTTCGATGCCGCCGCCCCCATCCCCTCGCTAGACCCAGAACCCGACCCCCATCTGACCCTGCCTCCAATGCCCGAGCCGCGATCATCGACCCACGATCCATTTGAATACGTAATTCCCGAGGTAGAACAGCACCTACACCTTCCCAGCTAGCGTGGCGCAGTCGTGACAATCACGCCAGCAACGGGTAAGTCAGTCTAGTGGGATTTGGGGGCAGTCTTTCCAGAGGCGTTCTAGGGAGTATAGGGTGCGTTCTTCGTTGTGTTGGATGTGGATTACTACGTCTAGATAGTCCAGGAGTAGCCAACGGCTGTCGCGGCGGCCTTCGCGGCGGGTGGGTTTTAGGCCGTGGGTTAGTAGGGATTCTTCTATGCCGTCTACGATGGCGCCTACTTGGCGCTCGTTTCCAGCGGAGACGATGAGGAAGATGTCGGTTATCGCCAGGCGTTCGGAGACATCGAAGGCGACTGGGTTTTGGGCGAGTTTCTCTGCGGCGGCTTCGGCTGCCCAACGGGCGATCTCTATGCTGTTTTGGCTTGCGCTCATACTGTTTTTACTTCCCGGCGGTATAGGCCGCGTTTGGCGATGTATTGGACGATACCATCGGGCACCAGGTACCAGATTGGTTGACCGGCGGCCACCCGTTTTCGGCAATCGGTGGACGAGATGGCCAGCGCGGGCACTTCGACCAAGCTCACTTTGCCTTTCGGAAGGGATTCGATAAAGGCATTGTCCACACTGACTCCGGGCCGGGTGACGCCGACGAAATGGGCCAGGTTGAAAATGTCCTCAGCGCCGCGCCAGGTGAATATGCCAGCCAGTGCGTCGGTGCCGGTGATAAAGAATAGCTCTAGGCCGGGTTCGCGCAATTTACGGATATCGCGGAGGGTGTCGGCGGTATAAGTCGGCCCGTTCCGCTCGATATCCACCCGGCTGACCGAGAAACGCGGATTGGACGCGGTGGCGATCGTGGTCATCAGATAACGGTCCTCGGCTCCGGAAACCGGCTGGCCAGCTTTCTGCCACGGCTGCCCGGTGGGGACGAAAACCACCTCATCCAACTGGAAAAGGGACTGGACCTCACTCGCCGCGACCAGATGCCCGTTGTGAATCGGGTCGAAAGTGCCGCCCATCACCCCAAGTCGCAACGGACTGGTGTCCAGCGGTTCACGCGCAATCGGAGTTTCACCCACGTCCGAATCCTATCGGCTCCACTGGCCGAAACAGATAACGGCTATGGCGATAGCTGACGAACTGCACTATTGCGAGTGGCCCGAGACTGGGTGCTCGTGGAAGAATGGGCATACCTTTTCCGCTTCGAGACTGTTGGGGAAGACAAGTCTCGCGGAAAGGGGTTGGCTATGGAGACCACGCGCGGGGTGATTTGGGTGCATTCCGCCGCGAATGTGCTCTGCCCGCATATCGAGTGGGCGATCAGTAAAGCTCTGGGTCATCCGGTGCGGCTGCTCTGGTCGGCGCAGCCCGCCGAACTGGGTTCGCGGCGGGCCGAGTACGTCTGGCACGGGCCAGTTGGTACCGGTGCCGCGCTCGCCAGTGCCCTGCGAAGCTGCGCGAGACTGCGTTTTGAGGTCACTGAGGATCCCAGCCCGTCCAACGAGGGTACGCGCTGGTCCTATACCACTAGCCTCGGCATCCACGCCGCGATGATTGGCCCGCACGGCGATGTCGTCGTGGATGAGGAACGGCTGCGCGCCGCTCTGCGCGACGAGTCCGGCCTGCGCGCCGCGATTGAGAATCTGCTCGGCAACGCCTGGGACGCCGAACTGGAGGAATTCCGTTACGCCGGGGCCGCCGTCCCGCAGCGCTGGCTTCATGCCGTTGGTTGAATCGCATAGTAACACCGCTTGACGGCGTGGGTTCGCCAGGTTTGCGGCTGCTTGCTTTATCGTGGCTGTATGGCGACCCGCGTGTCTTCCCCGACGCGGAGTCGGAGTGGCACTACCCGCTCCGCCTCTAAATCGACTGGGAAAAAGAAGAGTACGAACCGCAGCAAAAGCAAGGCCAGCGGTGAGTCTGGGGTGTCGAAGTTCTTCTCCGCCCTGGGGCGCGGCATCGCAGCCGTCTTCCGGGCTGTCAGCACGCTGTTCGGCAAGGGGGCCAGAGCTATCGGGCATGGCGCGGCCGATATAGACCCGGAAGTGCGCCGGGACGGGGTGGGCTTGGCGCTGCTCGTCTGCGCGATCGTCATCGCTGGCCAATTCTGGTTCGGACTGCCGGGGCTGCTCGGCCAATGGGTGTATGTGGGTGTCGCCGCTGTCGTCGGCAACTTCGGCGTGGTGGTGCCGGTGCTGGCGCTGTGGATGGCTTGGCGCACTTGGCGCCACCCAGAACGCAACGGCGCGATAGGGCGGCAGATCATCGGCTGGACGGCGGCGCTGCTCGGCGTGCTCGGCCTGCTCCATATCGCCTGCGGCCTGCCGCGTTACTCGACTCCGGATTTGGTGATGAAGGCCGGTGGATTCCTCGGATTCATTTCCTCAACGCTGTCGGTCGACCTGCTCTCGGTCTGGCTGGCTGTGCCGGTGCTGGCGATCATCAGCATCTTCGGGCTATTGGTGGTGGCCGGGATCCCGTTGAACCAGCTTCCGGTGCGAGTCGGGGCTTTGCGGGAACGCTTCCGGCGCAAGCCAGCCAAAGAGATCGACTACGAGGGCAACAAGGCTTTCAAGACCCCGCTCGTCGAGGACGAGCCGGGGGAGGAAGACGATGCGACCGAGGAGATCGACCCGGACATAATCGCCACCCAGCCGGTCACCGCTGGGCTGTCCCCGGAGCAATTGGAGTCGCAGTCCCACCCAGACGCCGCGCCGCTGCGTCCCGAACAGCCCACCCTGGACGGCGCTGTCAGCTATCTGCTTCCGGAAGCGGACCTGTTGAAGGCCGGTACCGCCCCCAAGGCCCGCAGCCAGGCCAGCGACGCGGTGGTTGCCCGGCTGTCGGACGTGTTGCGCCAATTCGATATCGACGCGGAAGTCACCGGTTACACCCGTGGCCCGCAAGTGACCCGTTACGAGGTGGAGCTGGGCCAGGGCGTCAAAGTGGAGAAAGTGCTCAGCGTCTCCAAAAACATCGCCTATGCGGTGGCCTCGGCGGACGTGCGGATTCTGTCCCCGATCCCGGGCAAGTCGGCCATCGGCATCGAGATTCCCAACAAGGACCGCGAGGTCGTCTCGCTGGGCGACGTGCTGCGTTCGGCCAGGGCGCGCAACGACCACCATCCGATGACGGTCGGGCTGGGCAAGAGCGTCGATGGCGAGTACGTCGTCGCCAACATCGCCCGGATGCCGCACCTGTTGGTGGGCGGCGCGACTGGCGCGGGCAAGTCCAGTTTCGTGAATTCGCTGATCACCTCGATCATGATGCGGGCCACGCCCGCCGAGGTCCGGCTGATGCTGATCGACCCGAAGCGGGTCGAACTCACCCATTACGAGGGCATCCCGCACCTGGTCACGCCGATCATCACCTCGGCGAAGAAAGCCGCCGACGCTTTGCAATGGGTGGTCAGGGAGATGGACCTGCGCTATCAGGACCTGGCCGAATTCGGCTTCCGGCACATCGACGACTTCAACAAGGCGATCCGCAACGGCCAGGTGAAGCCGCTGCCCGGCTCCGAGCGGGTGCTGGAGCCGTACCCCTATCTGCTGGTGATCGTGGACGAATTGGCCGACCTGATGATGGTCGCCCCGCGTGACGTGGAGGACTCCATCGGACGGATCACCCAGTTGGCCAGGGCGGCGGGCATCCATCTGGTGCTGGCCACCCAGCGTCCTTCCACCGATGTTGTCACCGGCCTGATCAAGGCGAATGTGCCCTCTCGGCTGGCGTTCACCGCCAGTTCGATGGTGGACTCCAGGGTGATCCTGGACACACCGGGGGCGGAGAAGCTGGTCAGTATGGGCGACGCGCTCTTCCTGCCGATGGGTCAGTCCAAGCCGCTGCGGGTGCAGGGCGCATGGGTGTCGGAGTCGGAGATCAGGGCCGTGGTTCGGCATGTGTCGGCACAGGCGACTCCGCAATTCTTCTCCGACGTCACCCAGGCGAGTGCCGCCAAGAC
>JAISCH010000348.1 GCA_031265725.1 Propionibacteriaceae bacterium | reverse complement strand
GGACGGTCCGGGCAGGCCATCCGCTATCTCGCCTGGTCGGTGGTGGGGTTGTTGCTCATCGACCCCTGGCTGTGCCGCTCGGTGGGTTTCTGCTTGTCGGTGGCGGCTACGGCGGGCATCGTGCTCTGGGCAAAGCCTTGGTCGCTGGTTCTCGGACGACGGATGCCGGTCTGGGCGGCGGAAGCGGTCTGCGTGCCACTCGCGGCCCAATTGGCCACCCAGCCGATAGTCACTGCGATCTCCGGCCAGGTGAGCCTGGTCTGCGTGGTGGCGAATATCTTCGCCGCTCCGCTGGTCGCCCCGGCGACGGTGCTCGGGTTCGCGGCCACAGGTGTGGCAGTGGTGAGCACCGGATTGGCGGCAGTCCCGGCGACGGTCGCCGGATGGTTCGCCCAAGGGGTGTGTTGGATAGCCCAGTGGGGCAGTGCTTTCCCCGGAGCGGCCTGGAGTTGGCAGGTGAGCCCAGCCTCGATCGCCGTGCTGGCCGGGGTCTGCCTCGGTATCGCACTGGTGCTGCCAGGCCTTTGGACGAGCCGGATCGGAGTCGCTGGCCTGGCGGTCGGGTTGGTGTTCGCCCTGCTGAATCCAATCTCCGCTCCGGGGTGGCCGCCCGCTGAGTGGGCGATGGCAGTCTGCGATGTCGGGCAAGGCGATGCGACGGTGTTCAACGCTGGGGACGGCTATGCGCTGGTGGTGGACACTGGACCCGATCCGGAAGTGCTGGATCGCTGCCTTCGGCCATTGCGGGTGAGCCAGGTCGCCGTGGTGCTGACTCATCTGCACGCAGACCACATCAGCGGGCTGCCGGCGTTGCTGACTGGACGACAGGTGAGCACGCTGGTCGTCTCGCCGGTGCGCGAGCCAGCGCCGAACTGGGAGAGCGTGGCGCTCGCTGCCGCCGGGTCCGAACTGGTCACCGCCACGCCGGGGATGGTGCTGAGCTTCGGCCAAGTCAAAGCGGAGGTGCTGGCGGCCAAGCCGTTGGCCGGGCTCAGCCGGGGCGTCGATCCGGACTCAGCGGATGAGAATGACTCCTCGCTGGTGATCCGGGTGGAAGTCGCCGGGCTGTCGGCCACTCTTGGCGGCGACATTGAGGAGGCCGGTCAACGCAATGCGCTCAAATCTGCCGGATTGCGTGCCGATGTGCTGCTGGTGCCCCATCACGGCTCAGCCCGTCAACTCGCCCAATACTTCGACGCGGTACAGCCCAGCCTCGCCGTCATCAGCGTCGGCGCGGACAATGGCTTCGGCCATCCCACTGCTACGGCACTGCGGATGCTGGCCGGAATTCCCAGCTATCGCACCGACCTGGACGGGTCGGTCGCCATCGCCAAAGTCGATGGGGTGCTCCGGGTCTGGGCCTCGGGATGACTGTGCCTGGGCGACGCTCGGCAGGCATCTGCTGGGATCACCTGTCTGTTGGCATCAATCGTCCGGGGCTGCGTAAATGTCGTTGCTGGCCAATAGACTTAGGCCGTGCAAGAGATCGGTGGCTTCGGCAAGACGATGTTGATCGTCGGCCCGGAGCAATTGTTGGCGCAGCGATTGGCTGAGCAATTCGTGCGGGCTGCCCTGAAAGAGCGTCCCGACGCCAGTGTCAGCCAAGTCGCGGCGGCTGAGTTGAACGCGGTCGAATTGACTGAGATCGTCGGCGGGTCATTGTTCACTGAGGCGGCGGTGGTGGTCATCCAGGACCTTGCCGGGCTGCCTGCCGGGCTGGCCGACCAGGTGGCCGAGTTGGCCGCCGATCCCGGTCCGGAATTGGCTTTGGCGTTGCTGCATCCTGGCGGGGTCAAGGGCAAGGGCCTGCTCGACCGGGTGAAGAAGTCTAAGCCCGTCATCGCCGAGGCCCCAGCGGTGAAGACCTGGGAATTGCCCAAATTCGTCATCAACGAGGCCAGGCAGCACAAGGGCCGGATAGCCGAGCCAGCCGCAGCCGCCTTGGTCGAGTCAGTTGGCTCTGATCTGCGCGCCGTCGCTGCAGCGGTGCGGCAATTGCTCGACGACTCAGAGGACCGGGTGATCACTGAGGCCGAGGTGCACAAATACTTTTCCGGGCGGGCCGAGCCGACCAGTTACGCGGTCGCGGAGGACGCCATCAATGGGCGCACCCAAGCGGCGCTGGGGAAGTTGCGCTGGGCGCTGGTGACTGGAGTGGAGCCGCCGCGCATCACGTCGGCATTCGCCTACTCGTTGCGGAATCTGGGTAAATATCTCGACGCCGCCGATCCGCATATGAGCGATCCCGACTTGGGGCGGCAGATCGGCGTCCCACCCTGGAAAGTGAAAGACCTGGCCAAACAGGCCCGGGATTGGACGGAGCCAGCTCTCGCCACCGCTATCCGGGCGGCAGCCAAGGCGGACGCCCAAGTGAAGGGGGCCGCAGTGGACGCTGGATTTGCCCTGGAGCAGTTGGTTATGCGGGTCTCCGGATTGCGGCGCAGGAGGTAGGTCAGAGGCGGCGCAGACGGCAAATTTCTACAAAGCTATTCGCTACCCGCAGATGCTTTGCGCAGACTCCGAGAGGGAGCAAATGATCAGAGCGTGGCGGCCTTGGTGGCGATGGCAGACTTGCGGTTGGCAGCCTGGTTGGTGTGGATGACGCCCTTGGACGCGGCCTTGTCGAAGGCGCGAGTGGCAACGCGGGCCAGTTCCTGGGCTTTCTCGCTGTCGCCCTCGGCAACAGCCTCGCGGAACTTGCGCACATTGGTACGCAGCGCTGACTTGACGCTCTTGTTGCGCAGACGAGCTTTCTCGTTCGTCTTTATCCGCTTTTTCTGAGACTTGATATTGGCCACAGGTTCGCCCTCTGTCATCTACCTTCGTGTTCTGATGTGCCGCACTTGGCACAGCTAGAAACCTTATCATCCACCCGCTAGTGCCAGCAAAACGGTATCCTTTGCAATCGTATGACCACATTGACTCCAGGTGCCACGCCTCCCGCGTTGATTCGCAACTTCTGCATCATCGCGCACATTGACCACGGCAAATCGACCCTAGCCGACCGGATGCTCCAACTGACCGGGGTGGTGGATGAGCGTGCCATGCGCGCCCAATACCTCGACCGGATGGATATCGAGCGGGAGCGCGGTATCACCATCAAGTCCCAAGCGGTGCGGATGCCTTGGCAAAAAGACGGCCAAGACTATGTGCTCAACATGATTGACACTCCCGGCCACGTCGATTTCACCTACGAGGTGTCCCGTTCACTCGCGGCCTGCGAGGGCGCGGTGCTGCTGGTCGACGCCGCCCAGGGCATCGAGGCGCAGACCCTGGCCAACCTCTATCTGGCGCTGGAGGCCGATCTGTGCGTCGTCCCGGTGCTGAACAAGATCGACCTGCCCAGCGCCCAGCCGGACAAATACGCCGCCGAGATCGCCCATCTGGTCGGCTGCGCGCCCGGCGACGTATTCCAGGTCTCAGCCAAGACCGGGGAGGGCGTGCGTGAATTGCTGGACAGCCTGGTGGAGCAGGTGCCAGCCCCGCAGGGTGATCGCAACGCTCCAGCCAGGGCGTTGATCTTCGATTCGGTCTACGACGTGTATCGCGGTGTCGTCACCTATGTGCGCGTGGTCGATGGGGAGTTGAGCCATCGGGAGCGGGTGCTGATGATGTCCACCCAGGCCACCCACGAGACTTTGGAGGTCGGGGTGATCTCGCCGGAGCCGGTCAAGGCCAATGCGCTCAGTGTGGGCGAGGTCGGCTATCTGATCACCGGGGTGAAAGAGGTGCGCCAATCGCGGGTCGGCGACACTGTGACAGCGGCATCGCATCCGGCCAAGAAGTCGCTGGCCGGATACCGGCAGCCGCGCCCGATGGTCTATGCCGGGCTGTATCCGATCGACGGGGCGGATTTCCCCGAATTGCGCGAGGCGCTGGACAAATTGCAGCTCAACGATGCCTCGCTCAGCTATGAGCCGGAGACCTCCGGGGCGCTCGGTTTCGGATTCCGGGTTGGCTTTCTCGGCCTGCTGCACATGGAGATCATCCGGGAGCGGCTGGAGCGCGAATTCGGCCTGGAATTGATTTCCACCGCTCCGAACGTCGTCTACCGAGTGGTGCTGGAGGACGGCAGCGAGGTCGTGGTGACCAATCCCAGCGAGTATCCGGAGGGCAAGATCGCCGAAGTCTTCGAGCCGGTGGTGCGGGCGACGATCCTCAGCCCGGCTGATTACATCGGGACCATCCTGGAGTTGTGCCAGGCCCGGCGCGGAGTCCAACTCGGCATGGATTACCTCTCCGCTGACCGGGTCGAGATTCGCTACCTGCTGCCGCTGTCCGAGATAGTTTTTGACTTCTTCGACGCGCTGAAGTCGCGCACCAAAGGATTCGCCTCCCTCGACTATGACGAGGCGGGTGAGCAGTCGTCCAAGCTGGTGAAGGTGGACGTGCTGTTGAACGGTGAGCCGGTCGATGCC
>JAISCH010000249.1 GCA_031265725.1 Propionibacteriaceae bacterium | reverse complement strand
CAACCGGGCTGACTGGCTGTCCCGGCACCGGGTCCGACAAGCGGTGACGGTGTTATACTCCTTACCCCGATGGGCGCTAGCAACGCTTGGAGTTGTGTGGTCTGCAGGCACGCGGCCCGTCCGGAAATGTCCCCGCTCTGGGAGAATTGAGGAGAGATGTCACTGTGGTTGTTGGTAGTTGTGGGTGTTGCTGCTGTTGTGGTGCTGATCGGAGTTTTGATTTGGGCTTTGTATAACAGGTTGACCCGGCTGGGAGTCCGCGCGGATGAGGCGTGGAGCGATATGACCGTCCAGTTGAAGCGCCGGGCCGACCTGATCCCGAACCTGGTCGAAGCGGTCCGCGCCTACGCGGCCCATGAGCGGACGGTGTTTGAAGAGGTCAGCGCCGCGCGAGCGAGCATGCTCAATGCGTCCAACGAGGGACCGCAGGCGCTGGCTGGTGCCGACAATCTGTTCGAGGGGGCTTTGAAGTCTCTGTTCGCCGTGGCGGAGGCTTATCCGGAGTTGAAGGCCAACCACGGCTTCCAGCAGTTGCGTCAAGAGCTTGTCAACACCGAGGACAAGATTCAGGCGTCCCGGCGCTTCTACAACGGCTCTGTGCGTGACCTGAACACCAAGATTCGGACTTGCCCGGCCAACCTGTTCGCTGGCGGCTTCGGCTTCACCCAGCGGGAGTTCTTCGAACCGGCTGACCGGGCTGGCCTGGAGGAGCCGGTGGCGTTGGACTTCTCCTAGCCGACGCCACACCTTGCTCTCACATCGCTTCGAAAGCTCGGTCGCTAACCGGGGAAGATCAGGAAGAAATAGGACAACCCGAACGCAACCACCGCGAGACCGGCAGAGATCAGGAACGGCACCCAGCGGCGTCCGTTCAGATTGAGTCGGCGCGCGCCGCCCGCCACCTGGGACGGGTCCAGCACCCGTTCGTCGGAATAGGCGTCGGTCTGCTTCTCGAACCTCGCCGTGAGGCGCTGGACCAAGCCAAAGAAGGCGGCTAGTTCCGCAGGCTCTTGCAGCGCAGCCGGTGAGCGGGTGTAGAGGAACAGGTTGTCGTCCACCAGCTCGATCTCCGCGTTCCCAGCCAAGTCCAGGCAGGCCGCCATCACCTCGGGCGTGAAGATATACAGCGCGTCGCGCTCGTAGCCGGGCGGGCAGTACAGGGTGAACGTGTCGGCGAAGTTGCCCTCCAACTGCAGCTTGACGACGTTGGCGGCCTGGGACAGCCGCAAGATTCGTGAATGCCGGTTCTTCAGGATCAGGTGCGGGACGCTGCGTGGCAGCCGCGACATAGCGAAGGTGAACGGGCGGTGGAGTTGTTCGCGCACCTGGTCACCGCTGTTCAAGACCTGGTGCCGGCCGATCACCAGCGTGAAGTCCTCGGTCGAGACCACCGGGCGGGTGATGGAGTTCTGCTGACGGACGAAGGGCGCGCCACCGGGCGCGTAGTCCTTCGCCAACTCACGGAAGTTCAGCCCGTTGGCCTGGCAGAACTTGGCGAGCAGGACGTTGCGCCGCAACATGCCCGCCCACCACCAGACGGTGTAGATGATCAGCAAAGCTGCCATCACCGTCCCGCCGACAACTGACGGCAGCAGCGACGAGTACTCCGGATTGCTGAACATCCGGGGGGCCACCCACACGTCGAAGGCCCAGAGGACAGCGATGCCGAGAAAGGCTAGCGTGATGAGGAAAACGGGGCGGCGGTTGAACGGTATCCCCTGTGAACGGTAGTAGTCGCGCAGATCGGAAGAGCTGACCTTGCGATCCCAGGTCGAGAAGTCGAAATTCATGCGAAAGATGATGCTCGGTGCCAGGGAGTGCCTGCTTGAGCAGCGCCCAGCAGGCCTCCCCTGGAATCACCCAACTAGGCCTCGAACGCCCAGAGGTAGTCCACGCCGTCCTTCACCGCTACCGCGACCGCGTTCTCGGTGAAGTCCGACTCGCTCATCACCTGATTGGCGACGGCGTAGACGCCGAACTTCTCCAAGAACCACTGGCTCAGCGGGGACGAGGCCGTTCCCATCCGGGAGAAGAACCAGGGCTGCTTCTTGTTCCGTTGCTGCTTCGTGCCGGCTTTGTCGTCGTCTTTGGTCAGCTTGACCGGCAGGGCGGTGTTGATGGCCACCTCGACAGCGGACAAGTCCGGCGTCGCGGTCTTGGTGGGATCCCAGTAGATGCGGATGAAGAACCCGCTGCCGTGGCCGCCCGGCGCCCGGAACGACACCGACGGGCCGATGAAGCGCTCTTGGGCACTGTTCCATAGCTCGAATGCGGCTACCGACTGCTTCTTGGCGCCGAAGGCGATGGAAGTCGCCGCCGACATTTTGAGGAGGGCCTCCGGCGAGGTAAAGGACTGGGCGATAGCTTCATAATTGGGCATAGGAATGGCCTCCATGATGGTTTGGACTGCAAATTGAGCAGGCATATATTAACAACTCGGCCCTCCCCCACTCACGCCGGTGGCACCGTGATCGATTGCGTAATTGTCAGTATCGCCAGTGGCGGATTCCTGCTCGTGCCCGCAGTGGTGTCCTGGTGTCCACCAAGAGCCACCGCTGGTTTGCGGTTCAGGAGATGACAGTCGCCTCGGTCGGAGGCTTGGTCACCCGCGCCCGCCTGGTACGCAACGCGAAGGCCAGCAATAGCGTGCCCAGGCAGAGCATCGCCACCAGCAACACGCCCACGGTGTTGCTGGCAGTCTGACCGGCGATCATCGCGTCGGACAGCGCGATGCTGCCGTCTGCGACAACGCTGCCACCGTCCTTCGCCGCGCCAGTGCCGTCCGCGAGACCGCTGGCACCAGCAGCCAAGGCGGTCGCGCCATCCTCGGCCTGGACCAATCCCTCGGCCAGCGCGGAAGCACCCTCGTGCAGCACCGACACACCGTCTGCGAGCGCCGCCGCGCCGTCATTCAGCGCGTAAGCCCCCGCGCTGGCCGCCTCGGCCCCTTCCCGCAACGGCTGGACCCCGGACGCCAGCGCATCCGCGCCGCTGGCAAGGGTGGCTGCGCCAGTATCCGCCGCCTTGATGCCGTCCC
>JAISCH010000166.1 GCA_031265725.1 Propionibacteriaceae bacterium | reverse complement strand
TGGAGTGAAATCAGTGCCCCTCTACGCCGCCTGCTGCATATCGTCGATGGTGAGCTGAAAGTCGTAGTTGCTTGTCCTGGCTAAGCATCTACGAGCGCCATTAACCACTTTCGACCACTAATTGCACGCCAAAGCCGCATACACCAAAGTCAAAATCTCTCTAACATGTGGCATGGCAACAAAGCCCTCGAGTAGCAGCTTGGCCATTAGACGCCACCTCAGCAGATTAGGAGATCGCTGAAAATGCTGAGGGAGCAGGCAAATGCCTGCTCCCTCAAGTTGGTTGTTGGTTAGGTAGTCGCTACTTCTTCTCGTCGGTGGCGGCTTCTTCAGCGGCCTCTTCCTCGGCGGCTACTTCTTCGGCTAGGTCTTCGGAAGCTGGGGTGGCGTCAGCCAGATTAATCTCGGTTACGTCTTCGGCTTCCTCGACTACTGGTTCGGCTTCCTCAGTGGCTTCGTCCGGCTCTGCTTCGGTGGCTTCCGCTTCCTCAGCCGCAGCCTCGGTAGCTTCGGCAGTCTCTGCCTCGGTGGCCTCGGACTCAGCGGCCTCGTCAGCGGCTGCCTGCTCGGCTTTGGCGGGCTTCTCGGCCTTGGACACAGCTCTCTTGGGGGCTGGCTTCTTCTTGGTGACTGGCTCGGTGACTACCTCGATGACTGCCATCGGGGCGTTGTCGCCCTTGCGCGGGCCGATCTTGGTGACTCTGGTGTAGCCGCCTTCCCGATCAGCCAGCTTGGGGGCTATCTCGGTGAAGAGCAGATGGACGACAGACTTGTCGGTCACTGTCGCCAAGACAATGCGACGATTGTGCAGATCGCCGCGCTTGGCCTTGGAAATGAGCCGATCCGCCAATGGCTGAACGCGCTTCGCTTTCGCCTCGGTAGTGGTGATCTTGCCATGCTGGAACAATTGGGTGGCCAGATTGGCCAGGATGATCCGCTGATGGGCAGGGCTGCCGCCGAAACGCGGCCCCTTGGTTGGCTTGGGCATTTATTTGTCTCCTCGGTATGGCGGATCAGAACTGATCGTAATCGTCGTCGTCATAGTGGCTGAGCGCGCTGAGCGGATCGAAGCCAGGCCCGGAATCCTTCAACGACAGGCCCATCTCGTGCAGGCGCAGCTTGACTTCCTCAATCGACTTGGAGCCGAAGTTGCGGATGTCGAGCAAATCCTGCTCGGAACGGGACACCAGCTCGCTGACCGTGTGGATGCCCTCGCGCTTGAGGCAGTTGTAGCTGCGCATAGTCAGCTTCAATTCCTCGACCGGCATGGCCAGATCGGCGGCCAACTGCTCGTCAATCGGCGAGGGGCCGATCTCGATGCCCTCGGCCTCGACATTCAGCTCCCGAGCCAGGCCGAACAGCTCGACCAACGTCTTGCCAGCCGAAGCCACCGCGTCACGCGGCTTGATCGACGGCTTGGTCTCCACGTCGACAATCAGCTTGTCGAAGTCGGTGCGCTGCTCGACGCGGGTGGCCTCCACCTTGTAGGTGACCTTCAGCACCGGCGAGTACAGCGAATCGACCGGGATCCGACCGATTTCCGCGTCCGGGTTCTTGTTCTGCACCGCCGACACATAGCCCCGGCCTCGCTCGACAACCAATTCCATCTCAATGGAACCAGTCTCGTTCAAGGTGGCGATGTGCAACTGCGGATTGAGGATTTCCACTCCAGCCGGTGGAGTGATGTCGGCAGCCGTCACCGCGCCCGCGCCGGACTTGCGCAGATACATGGTCACCGGCTCGTCCTCCTCACTGGACAGGACGAGTTGCTTCAGATTGAGGACGATCTCGGTGACATCCTCCACGACGCCCTCAATGGTGGAGAACTCGTGCTGGTTGCCCTCAATTTTGATCGACGTGACTGCCGCACCCGGAATGGACGACAGCAGAGTACGCCGCAGGGAATTGCCCAAGGTATAGCCGAAACCCGGCTCCAAAGGCTCAATGACGAACCGCGAACGGAATTCATCGACTACTTCCTCGAACAGGATTGGACGCTGTGCGATAAGCATTTTTCTTCCTCTCTCCCACTTCTGTGGGTCGGGCTTGGATCGACTCGGGTTCCTTCACCCCTCGCCTCAATTGGCCCGGCACCGCCCGCTATATGACGGTGAGTAGTTGGTTACTTTGAATAAAGTTCGACGATCAACTGTTCGTTGACATCGACGGTTATTTGCTCTCTGATGGGCAACTGATGCACCAGCACCCGCATCCGGTTGGGCCGAACAGTCAGCCAAGCCGGGACGGTGCGCTCATGATGGGTCTCCCTGGCCACCAGCAACGGATAGACATTGAGCGACTTCGGCTTGACGTCGATGACGTCATAGGCGCTCACCCGGAAACTGGGGACATTGACCTTCCTGCCATTCACCAAGAAGTGTCCGTGGACGACCAATTGGCGGGCCTGACGACGGGTGGCGGCAAAGCCAGCGCGATAGATCACGTTGTCCAGCCGCGACTCAAGGATGATCAGCAGGTTGTCGCCGGTCTTACCGGTGAGCCTGGTCGCCTCCTCGTAATAACGGCGGAATTGCTTCTCCAGCACGCCATAGGCGTAGCGAGCCTTCTGCTTCTCCTTCATCTGGAGCAGGTACTCGGACTCCTTGGCCCGGCCACGTCCGTGCATACCCGGAGGGTAGGGACGGCGGTTGAAAGCCTGGTCGTTGCCGACGAGGTCGGTGCCGAGCCGACGGGACTTCTTAGTGATGGGGCCGGTGTAACGGGCCATGATTGATTCTCCTTCCGGCTCTTAGACGCGACGACGCTTGGGTGGACGGCAGCCGTTGTGCGGCACCGGGGTGACATCTTGGATCGGGCCGATCTCCAGACCGACCGCGCCCAGCGAACGAATCGCCGTCTCCCGGCCCGAGCCTGGACCCTTGACGAAGATGTCCACCCGCTTCATGCCGTGCTCCATGGCCCGACGGCCAGCGGCCTCAGCGGCCATGCCAGCGGCGAATGGGGTGGATTTACGGGAGCCTTTGAAGCCGACAGTGCCGGCACTGGCCCATGCGATCACTGAGCCAGCCGGATCGGTGATCGAGATTATGGTGTTGTTGAAGGTGCTCTTGATATGTGC
>JAISCH010000129.1 GCA_031265725.1 Propionibacteriaceae bacterium | reverse complement strand
TGCTCGCCGACTTCCGCCGTTCCGGCCGCGGCACCCAGGGCGTCATCGCCATCGCTGCCAGCGAAAGGAACGGCAAGGCCGTCGCCGCGCGGCTGGTGAAAGACGAGGACGAGATCATGCTGATCACCACCGGCGGCGTGCTGATCCGCACGCGCGTCGCCGAAATCCGCGAACTCGGGCGCGCCACGCAGGGCGTGACCCTGATCGCGCTCGACGAGGGCGAGAAACTGGCCGGGCTGGAGAAAGTGGTCGAATCGGAGGACGAAGCCGAGAATGGGCAGGAGAAGGATGCGCCGGCAGCGGAGTGATGGGTCGGATGAATCGAGAATAGACCGTATGGGTTGGGGTGAGCGAAGCAAGCCTCAATATTCCGGCATGATCGTTCGGCGGGTGCGTTGGGGTTCGCTGTGCTCACCCCAACCTATGCGAGCTGGATTGCCACGTCGCTTCGCTCCTCGCAATGACGGTGTAAATATATGACCAACAATAAATTAATCTGCTCTAATTTGCTGTAAAGATTCACGGGCCAAAAGCGAACGCGATCGGAGAGTGCCGATTACGACGCCGGAATAACGCACCGTGCTGGACGAGGCCCATCGGTTGCCATCTCTTGCAGCGTAAGCCGCCCCACCCATCTGATGGATCAATCCTGTGAAACGCCTCTGGCGAGGACGAACAGATTCCGCTTTGCACGCGTTGCCGCGACGTGCAACAGGCAACGTTCGGAGACCTCGGTGTCGTCTGTAACGCCAACGTCTTCGTCTTGGCTGAACTGCTCGGCATATTGCCTGGCGCCGCGGTAGCCGGCCAGGATGACGATGTCGAACTCCAGTCCCTTGACGCGATGCATGGTAGCCAGTCGGATGCCTGCTTTTGCAGGATCATCCGTCGTGTCGTGATCCAGCTTGAGGCAAGCCACGCCGCGTTGCCGCAAGTCACCGGCCAGTGCGTCCAGATCGTCGTTGGTGCGGGCCGTGACGCAGATTCGTCTGGCCTCGATCTCGTCGGTTTCTCCCTGCTCGAGCACCGACACGATGTGCTCCGCGTCTTGCCGCAAGGAAGCCGATGGCAGGACTTCCGGCAAATCGCCGTGGGTCAATGACCGATAGCCGCGCAAGCTGTCGACATTTCCATCCAGGTCGTCGATCTCGATACCTTCCAACTGCGCGCAGGCCCAGCGCCGAATCTCATCGGTCGTGCGGTAGTTGACCCTGAGGGTACGGCTGCGGCCTCTTACCTCGATCCCCAACTGTCCAAGCACCACCTTGTGGCGATAGATGCGCTGGTGGGCATCGCCGACGATGAACAAATCGTTCTCGGCAATGGGCACAGCCGCGCGAATCAAGGTATAGGCAGCGGCGCTGATGTCCTGCGCTTCATCCACCACCATGGCGCGAATGCCCAACGGTGGCTTTTCCTGCCGAATCAACTGGCAGGCTTCCCGGAAGGCTTCTTCCGGCTCCCGCAGATTGATCATGTGCAATTGCGCCCGGTATTCGGCAAAGACCGGCCACAATGCCTTGCGCTGCAAACGGCCCAATTGTCCGCCGCGTCCGATGCGGCGGGCGCGCATGTAATCCTCCGCCGTTTCACAGCCCTGGGGCAGGATCACGCGTTCGTACTCGGCCCTCAGGAAAGCAGCGCTGCAGGTGGACCCGGCGGGAAGCGCGGACAGGGCGGCTTGCCATAAACCACGGCGTTGTTTTTCGTCATAGAGCAGCGCATAGGGATAGCCGAAGCGGCGCAGCAGGCCCGAAGCCCACTGGTCCAGGTTGACCACCTGGATCTTGGCCAGCTCCTGCGGCGTGCACAGCAGGGCCAGATTGTGGCGGATATCCTCGGCCAGCGTGCGAGTGAAAGTCGTGAAGATGATCGGACGTCCCGGAAGACTGGCGTAACGGTTGGCCAACCACTTGGCCCGGTGCATGGCCACCACTGTCTTGCCGGTACCCGCGCCGCCGGTGACCTTGACGGGTCCGTTCTTGTCGCCTTCCACCAGCTTGCGTTGGCTTGGGTGCAGGAACACGCGCCAGCGCTCCAGCGGTGCGGCCAGCAAAGCTTCCAGGTCGCTATCGTCGGTGAGCACCACGAAGTGGCGGCGTGTGCCCTCGCGCGTCAGAGCCGCACCAAAATCTTGGGGGTCGACCGCTTTGGCGGACGCCCGCTCGGCCAATATCTTGTCCAGCGGTTCACCGGCGGCAAACAGGTACAGAGCCTCGAAAGCTTCCTCCGGCAACTGCGATTCAAGGGCTTCCAGATCGGCTTCCGACGCGGCCGCTCGCACGGCTGCCAGGCGTTCCTCCGGCACACCCAGTTTGCGGACATCCCGGTCACGCAAGCCCGCAAACAAGCCCCTGGCCGGGGGCGCCCCGGCGGAGGCCGCGTCATCATCGGTCAGGGATTGCGCTTCCCGCACCGCATAGACTTGCAGGCTGCCCACGTCCGGGTGGATAGCGACATGGTGGCGCCTGGCCCACTGATAGGCGTCGTCGTGACGATCCACCCACAGCAAGCAATACACATCCCCCGTCTCCGGCTTGAGGAC
>JAISCH010000111.1 GCA_031265725.1 Propionibacteriaceae bacterium | reverse complement strand
TTGATCCACCAGGGCACTCAATTGATCCCGGCCGACTTCATCGCCGTCGCCAACCCGGCCTACCCGCTCAAGGACGGCGAGACCGACGTGCACGAGCTGTTCCTGTCCAATTTCTTCGCCCAGACGAAGGCGCTGGCGTTCGGCAAGACGGCGGAGCAGGTCCGCGCTGAGGGCACACCGGAAGAGATCGTCTGGGCCAGGGTGTTCCAGGGCAACCGTCCGACGACTTCCATCATGGCTCCGGCGCTGACCCCTGGCGTCGTCGGGCAGCTCATCGCCCTCTACGAGCACATCACCTTCACCCAAGGCGTCGTCTGGGGCATCGACTCGTTCGACCAGTGGGGGGTCGAGTTGGGCAAGCAGCTCGCCCTGCAGCTCGCTCCGGCCGTCGCCGGTGACAGCGCGGTGTTGGCCGGGCAGGACCCTTCCACAAAGTTGCTGGTCAGTTACTATCTGGCTAACAGACGGCGCTAATAGGCACAACGAGCGATCAGTGGTCTAAAATCAGCTGAGTTGAGACGAAGAATGGTGACTTATGAGTGACCCAGGCGCATCGGAGCATGGTGCCTCTATCGCTGAACAGGCTGCCGAACTGGGTTTGCACCGAGTGGGCGCCAGGGAGAATTTCTTCCGCTATCTCGTCATCACTTGGCAGCGGCGGGATTTCATCTGGCACATGGCCCAATTCAGAATGTCCGCCAGTTTCTCGTCCAACCGGCTCGGCATGGCCTGGCTGGTGCTCCAGCCGATCTTCGACGCCTTGGTCTACGGACTGATCTTCGGATTGCTGCAGGGCAACAACAGACCGCCCGACTATCCGGCGCGAGTGGTCGTCGGAGTGTTCCTGTTCAGCTTCTTCCGGGGCAGTCTCACCAAGGGGGCCAAGTCGGTCATTTCCAAACGCAGCCTGGTGCAGTCGTTGGCTTTCCCCCGGATAACGCTGCCATTCGCCGTCGTCCTGCAGGAATTGCTGTCGGCGCTCCCGGCCTGGGGACTGCTGTTCGTCATCATGCCGATCATGGGCCATTTCCCGAATCTGCGCTGGCTGGAAATCTTCCCAGTCTTCCTGCTGTCAGTACTGTTCAACACTGGGGTGGCGCTCATCGCCGCCCGCGCCACCGTCCATCTGGAGGATATGAGCGAATTGCTTCCGCTGATCTCACGCATCCTCTTCTTCACTTCCGGGGTGTTGTTCGATGTCAGCGCCATCTTCGACAAGTGGCCGCAGGTCGTCATCGCCTTCGACTTCCATCCGATCTACCAGATGGTTCAATTGGCCCGGCACGCGCTGATGGGCATTGCCGTGGACCCGGCCTATTGGATTTACTTCAGCGCCTTCTCAGTGCTGGTTTTCGTGGCCGGGCTGTGGTTCTTCTGGAGTGCGGAGGAGCGCTATGGCCGCTAAAGAACTCGTCATCGATCCGCAGCGGCGTCCGGTCGTCATTGTGGACAAGCTGCATGTCAAATACCGGGCTTTCTCCAGCGGCAAGGCCGTGCAGAAGATACCCGGACGAAGCCTGCTCACCCGCAAACGGGGCATCCGCACGGTGCATGCGCTGAAGGGAGTATCCCTGGTCGCCTACCAGAATGAGTCGATTGGGATAATCGGCGCGAATGGTTCCGGCAAGTCCACTTTGATGCGGGCCATAACCGGGCTGCTCACCCCCGCCGCTGGGGCTGTCTACGCGCAGACCCGGCCGAATATGCTCGGCGTCGGGGCGGCGTTGATCCCCGACCTCTCCGGAGAGCACAACATCATCTTGGGCGGATTGGCGCTCGGCATGACTTTGGCGGAGATAACCGCGCGACGCGATGAAATCGTCGGCTTCGCTGAATTGGAGGAATTCATCGACCTCCCGATGCGCACCTATTCCTCGGGGATGCAGGCCCGGTTGAAATTCGCTATCGCCACGGTGCAACAGCATGAAATCTTGATCATTGACGAGGCTTTGAACGTCGGTGATGCCAGATTCCGGATCCGCAGTGAGGATCGGATCAAAGAGATTCGGGACAACGCCGGGACGATCTTCCTGGTCTCGCACCGGATGAATTCCATTCTCGACACCTGTTCGCGGACGATCTGGATCAATAAAGGCACCGTCATGATGGACGGGGACACCGAGGAAGTGGTCGCCGCCTACACCGAGTGGCGCAAGCCTGCCGCGTGACAGTCGTACGCTCAGCTAGCTCCGCAATGCCGGTATTGCGGTTAGTCACGATTGAGGCGAATGTCAAACATTTATGCTTGTGAATGAGCCGATTGAGTGAATGAGACTCTGTAAGAGTCGATAAACTAACCCCCATGTCATCGCTCGCAGCTATCATCAGCGCGCGCTTGGAGGAGGTCGCCGGGACTGACCCGGAATTGCGGCCAGCCACCAAGCCGCAATTCGGCCATTATCAGACCAGTGTCGCCTTGCGCTTGGCCAAGGCGGAGGGTGCCCAGCCCAGGGCGATAGCCGAACGATTGGTGAGCAGTGTCCGCTTGGACGACCTTTGCGAGCCGTTGGAGATAGCTGGACCAGGTTTCATCAATATCCGGATCAAGGCGAGCGCGCTGGCGGACGCCGCCAATCAATTGCTGGCCGGGGAGAATGCCGGACTCGGCCAAGCCAGCTCCCCGCGGCGCGTCATCGTCGACTACTCCTCCCCGAATGTCGCCAAGCAGATGCATGTCGGGCATCTGCGTTCGACCATCATCGGGGACTGTTTCACCAGGGTGTTGCGCGCGATAGGGCATACCGTTATCCCGCAGAACCACGTCGGGGATTGGGGACGCCAGTTCGGAATGCTGGTGGAACAGATCATCGCTGAGGGGCTGGATGCGTCCTCCCTCGATCTGGCCGAGGCCGAGGCGCTTTACCAGCGGGCCAATCAACATCTGAAAGACTCGGAGGAATTCGCTGAGCGGGCCCGGCAACGGGTGGTCGCGCTGCAGGCCGGTGATGAGCAGACCAGGGCGATCTGGCAGCAGTTGATCGACGTGTCCTTGGCCGGATTCAACGCCACCTATCAGCGGATGAACGTCCTGCTCAGTGACGACGACCTGGCGGGCGAGTCGATCTACAACGACGACCTCCCGGTGGTCGCCGCCGATCTGGAATCGCGCGGGATCGCCGTGATGGATAATGGCGCGCTGGTGGTCTTCCCCGCTGGCTCGGACACTCCGGCGATCATTCGCAACAGCCAGGGCGGCTTCGGCTATACCTGCACGGATTTGGCCGCCATCCGTTACCGGACGGGCAAGCTCGGGGCCAACCGGCTGATCTATGTGGTGGGCGCACCGCAGTCCTTCCACTTCGAACAGGTCTTCGCGGTGGCGCGGGAGGCCGGATACCTGCTGGACGGCGTGACCGCCGAGCATGTGGGTTTCGGGCAAGTGCTCGGCGCGGACGGGAAGAAATTCTCCACCCGCGAAGGCACTGCGGTGACGCTCAACTCCCTCTTGGACGAGGCCGGACTGCACGCTGCCCCGGCAGTGGCACTAGCGGCCATCAAATACGCCGACCTGTCGTCTGGGCTGCAGAAAGACTATGTCTTCGACGCCGAACGGATGGTCGCCACCACCGGCGACACCGGCCCCTACCTGCAATACGCCCATGCCCGGATCGACGGCATCCTGCGCAAAGCCGCCACCGATGGAGTGGAGTTCAGCGAGATCACCCAGCTTGGCGAAACCGTTGAGTTGAACGTGGCACTGCTATTGTCCCGTTTCTCCCAGACGGTCTACGCCGTGGCCGAGACGCTGCAACCCCACCGGCTGTGCACCTACCTCTACGAATTGGCCCAAGCCTTCAGCGTCTTCTACGAAAATTGTCCCGTCCTACGCAGCGAGGGCGAACTCCGTTCGTCCCGCCTAGCCCTCTGCCGCGCCACCCAACTAGTCCTAGCCAAAGGCCTATACCTACTAGGCATCGAAGCCCTCACCCACATGTGAACTCCCCTGCGGTTACTTCCCGCACCCCACCCCACGAATGCAGAGTGGGACAAACTCGAAGTTAGCGCTCGTTTTGGCCGCTGATGCTTGCTTTTCGGGCGGCTGGGGCCGAGTTTGTCCCATTTTTCCGGGGCCGAGTGGTTGGAGATCGGCCGCGCTGCCCGAATTTCTCGCCGGCTTCTTGTCCAGTTCCAGAAACGGAAATTAGCCAATTTGCGAGTGGGGGGGGGGTATCTAAGCTATTGACTGCTCCGCTGTTGTGGTGAGTTGCAAGGCGATGACAAGGCTGGTTGCCAATTTTCGGCGGAGTGCCCAGATGTGGGTTTTTCGCACGGTCTTAGAGGAGTGACATGGCTGACCATCGAGTCGCGGATGTGATCAAGTTCGAGGGCGAGGGCACCAATACTGTTTTCATTTGGAAAAGCCCGATAGAGGATTTCAACACGATGACGCAGCTCATTGTGCAGGAGTCCCAGGAGGCGGTCTTCTTCATGAACGGCTTAGCGTTGGACACGTTTGGGCCGGGTCGGCACACTTTGGAGACGCAGAATATTCCGAAACTTCGCGGTGCGCTGGAGAAGCTGTCTCGGGGTAGGTGGTCCACCGACCGGCGGACACCTTTGGACGGGAGTGAGCCGTTCCACACCGGTGAGGATCGGACGCCGTATCACTGCCAAGTCTATTTCATCAATATGGCTGAGCATATGGCGATCAAATGGGGCACTGATTCCAAGGTTACCTACGAAGATCCCGAATACCATTTCCCCTTGCAGCTTGGTGCTTCCGGTGAGATGACGTTACGGGTGGGGGAT
>JAISCH010000068.1 GCA_031265725.1 Propionibacteriaceae bacterium | reverse complement strand
GCGGGGGGGGGGCGCGTCCATAGCCTTTCCCGAAGCCGTATGCCTCTTGAGAGAAGCGCTTAGCCGTTGGGACGTCCACCCCTCCTACGGGGAAGTCGAATTACTTTAGGGCGAGCCGTCCTGCCAGGCGTAGGCCACCGGTCAGTTCGGCCAACTCGCCCAATTCGGCGCTCAAGACTTCCACGGTGGCAGCAATTCCGGGCTGCGAGTACCGTTCCACGGCCGCGGCCGTGCCAGCTATGAAATCGGCGCTGCCTCCCAGATCGCCGCCGAGGATGAGCGCAGTCGGATTTAAGAGATTGCAGACGGGAGCCAGTCCCTCCCCCAATGTCGATCCCGCCGCCGCCAGTATGTGTTTGGAGGCGGCGTCGTCCAACACGGGAATCTCATCTGCCGAAATCCATTGTCCGGCTAGCGGGCGGCCAGTGCTCCACACCGGGCGGCCGAGCCTACCAACTTCCTCGGTCCGTGTCGCCGGGGGTGAAGCGTGCGCAACCGCCAGCTGGGCCTGAATTACCGGAACGCAGACTGCTGCTTCGAGGCAGCCGCGTCGCCCGCATCGGCACAGCTCGCTACGGCCGGGCACGCGCGAGTGACCAACTTGACCGCCGAGGCCTAGACCACCCCGGTACAGCCTTCCGCCAACCACGAGGCCCGCGCCGATGCCGTGTGCGACCTTGACGTAGCAGAAGTCACGGTGGGCTCTGCCCGCGCCAACGATCAACTCGCCATATGCTCCGAGCACGGCATCGTTCTCGATGTGGACGGACTGACCGAGTCTGCGGCTGAGTTCGCTCTGCGGCACGCGGCCCAACCACCCGGACTGGATGGTCGAGTCGACTATCCCGGAGCGCCTGTTCAAGTGGACAGGAATTCCGGCCACTATCGCCGCCAGTTGTTCGCCACAACCGGATTTGAGGCTTGCAATGCCCTGAGCGGCAGCGTCCATGGCCTCCTCGGTCAAGGCATGGGTGTCGATTTCAACATGCTCCTGAGCCACCAACCGTCCCAGCGCGTCTCCGATGGCCACGTTGATATGTGTGCTGCCGAAATCTATGGCGGCCACCAATTCTCCGGTGGCAACAGCTGTCAGCGTGGCTCCGGGCCTCCCCGGACCCGATCCCGGCTCATTCACTCCGCTCGCCTCCTCCACCCGACCTTCGCTAATGAGGCGGGCCACCGCGTGACTCACAGTGCTACCAGAAAAGCCAGTCACAGTCGCTATGCCGGACCGTGTGATACCGGGTGACATGCGGATAACACGGAAGACTGCTTCGCGTGTGCGTTCGCGTGGGGAAACGAAGGCATCGGGCCTGGGCACGGACACAAGGATAGACGAAAATGGAGGCAATTCGGCCAACCACTGCGCTAATATTTCTTCCATCATTGGCGATACCCAGGCGGTCCGGCTGCCCCAATGCAGTAGATATTTCTGAAAGCGCAACGTAGTATCTCTCGCGACCCTTGCTTGTACCAACGTCGGTAGGAATCGCCTCCGGCAAGGGATTAGGTGTCCTACCATGTCTGAAATGGGTATGTAATGAACACTCTAAGAAGGCCGACCATTGTAGGTGCGACCTTGCTAGCTGCAGCGCTGACTGCTACGGCCGGTATCGCACCCGTCACCGCGGGCGCTGACTTGCCCGTCATTGCCAAATACACTGCCGCGCAGGCCGCCAATGACACCGGCTTTAGGGCCGGCGCAGCGAAAATGGTAATCTCGGGATTGATGGGCACCGATGATCCGACCTATCCGAGCCTGGGCGAGTACGATCAAGAAGACTTGTACATGCGGGCTATCGTGATCGACAACAACGGCGAACGCGCCGCGTTTATCGGCAGCGATCTCAGCGCGATCGACGAGGGGCCATGGGCACTGGCGAGTCCCCGAGTGGCTGCCGCACTCAACACGCCGGAAGAGAACATCGTGATCACGGCGACGCACATCCACTCAGACCGGCCCCAGGGTTACTCCAACAATCCTGGTGGTGGCCGGTACGGCGCAGCGAAGATCGGCGATTGGGCGGTTGCGCTGGTGACTGAAGCGCTGGCGAGCCTAGAGCCGGCGCGAGTCGGATATGGGACAGGCGAACTACACCTCGCCATCAATCGCGACACAATCGATCCGGTTTCGAAGAAGTGGACTCAGGCCGGGGATGTCAATGGTGTGACCGACACCGAGCTCAACGTCTTAACCTTCTATTCTGCAGTGGATGACTTGCCCATTGGAACGTACTTCGCCTATCCGATGCACCCAGTTAGCGGCTATCTAACAGACAACACGTCAGGCGATTTCCCGGCTGCCGCCAGCCGGTACATCGAGAAGGCATTCCATGACGATACTGTGGCAATCTATAACCAGGGTGCGGGTGGAGATATCAATCCGCGTTGGTTGCGGCCGGGCACCAACGTGCTGGCCGCCAAGAGCGGAGTGGACATCCCGGGGTATGAGCTGGTTCGTGAGGACGTGGAACAGCCCGTGCGGGACAATCAGGTGACTGTGACACGACCCGGCCCAGAAATAATACGTGAATTGTTCGAATATCAACAAGCGCTGGGCGGCGTTATCGGCGAAGAGGCTATCCGGGTGATGTCGGTGTCAAAGGAACGCGTAGTCGATCCGGAGATCTGGTCTGCGCGGGAAACCGTGACGTGTCCGGGACGGATTCGCCTGGATAATGCCCGTGAAGGCGTTGCCGGGCAATACACCTACGAGGGGGCGCCGGATGTCGCCATGCGTACCGGCGTAATGGGCATAGGCGATGTGATAATCGCACAGGTAAACGCAGAGATCTATGTCAAGATCGGTCTGCGCATGAAGGATCAGTCGCCATTTGGCAAGACGATGGTTGTTAGTCTCGCCAACGGTAAGGCCAACTCGGGTTACGTCCTCGACTATCAATCCGAATACCACCAGACGTTCCAGGCGCTCGGTTCGAAACTCAAGCCTGGCTGCGCCGAAGGCGCACTCGCAGACAGTGTGACAGCGATGGCTCAGCGGTACCTTGCGACAACCAGTTCCTTGCCGGCGGCCCCGGCCGCCCCATCCGAGCCGTCGGTGGACGAGGATTCCCTTGCCGAGCTGCAAAGAGCGCTCGACGAGACACGGCGGGCGGTGGCCTCTTCCGGCGCCAAGGAGGCGCGCTATGGCGAGGCGATCGCTCAACTCACGGCCGCCGTTGGGGCACTCAAGTCCGACATCGACGCCATCGACACACCGGCCGTGACTCCGCCCACCACGGCGCCCGTGCCCGCACCTCCCGAGGCAGCGCCTAAGGCGAAAGCGGTCACGTCCTCAATCGCTGTGTCAGGAAAGGCGTTCGCCAAGAAGGCAAAACCTAAGGTTACGGTGGCGATCAAGGTGGCGGGCGGAAAGGTGGGAGGAAAAGTCGCGCTGTACGTGGCAGGCAAGAAGGTGAAATCGGCGCCGGTGGCGAGCGGGAAGACCACGATCACGCTACCCAGCAGATACGCCAAGTCGATCAAGATCAAAGCGGTCTACAGTCCTTCGACCGAATCCAATGGGAACGCCAAGTCTTCGAAGACAGTGGTGATCAAGGTCAAGAAGAAGTAGTTGGCGGC
>JAISCH010000063.1 GCA_031265725.1 Propionibacteriaceae bacterium | reverse complement strand
TCAATCAAATCGACCAAGATATCCACATCTGAGTCAGCAGTCGCATCTCCCCTAGCCACTGAGCCGAACAACTGCGGATTCTTCGCTCCATATCGCTGTAATACAGCAAACAATCGCGTCCGCTGCCTTGCAATCAACGAACGCCGCTCAATACTCGCTAACGTTGTCACGCCCACACTGAAAGAATACCGGCAAACAACACCCGTTGTGATGCTGACATCAGCTTCTCGCAACCTTGCAAGCGTGGATAAAGCGTATCGACTAGAACTCTCATCATTGAGTGAGTGGCGCTGACGGGTCGATGCTTCCGAGGGAAGACTGTGGTTGGCTCGGCGGTGTCCCAGGGATGGTCATTCGACGCTCAGTTTGACAGGGCTTCCACGGGCGGGAATACGATGAAAGACACAAACTTCACATCGGAGATGGGTTATGGAAGCGGGTGAGAATCCCGCACAAGGCCGTTGCTGTGATTCGCGGCACCTCCACTACACGCCACTGGAAGTGATTCTGGGAAGGCTGTGGGGGCGACTCTCGTCAGAGGGTCCGCGATAAGTCAGAATACTTTGGCCCCTCTCAAAACAAAGCTGTGAAGGCTTGTTCAACTCTGCGGAACCCAGGGTATGAATGAGGGCATGTCTGCTGGATATGCGCAAAGTTCATTTTCCTCATCCCGAGTTGATCCCCTTACATGACACGACGAGAGGATCAGCAAAGTCATGAAACGTCAGTTAACCCGCCTAGTCGCGCCAGCAATCGGCGCGGCTCTACTGTGCTTGGCCACCCTGTCCGGGTGTTCCACCGCAGCGCCACCATCCGCCTCGGACACGCCGAGTCAGTCGGTGGAGTCCGGCCCGAAGGCGATTCTCGCCGTCAGCTTCGGCACCAGTTACGACGACAACCGGGAGCTGAGCATCGGCGGCATCGAGGGCGCGCTCCAGGCCGCCAACCCCGGCTATCAGGTCCGCCGGGCCTTCACCGCGCAGACCATCATCGACATCCTGGCCGGGCGCGGCATCCAGACCGACAACGTGACGCAGGCGATGGACCGCCTGGTCGCTGACGGGATCAAAGAGGTCGTCATCCAGCCCACCACGATCATGGCCGGTTTCGAGTACAACGACCTGGTCAGCGAGGCCAGCGCTTACAAAGACAAATTCGACTCGTTCAGCATCAGTTCACCGCTGCTGATGACCGACGCGGACTTCCAGGCCGTCGCCCAGGCCATCACCGCGCGCACCGCGCAATACGCCACTGATGGCACTGCTGTGGTCTTCATGGGCCACGGCACGCACGCGCCGTCGAATGCCGACTATGCCAAGATGCAGACCACTTTGACCGACGCGGGCTTCAAGAACTATCTCGTCGGCACTGTCGAGGCCTCCCCGAGTGTGGAAGATGTCATCAAAGCCGCGCAGAAGATCAAAGCGAAGAAGGCAGTGCTGCTCCCGCTGATGGTCGTCGCCGGAGACCACGCCAACAACGACATGGCTGGCGACGAGCCGGACTCGTGGAAGAGCCAATTCGAGAAGGCCGGATTCGAGGTCGAGTGCATCCTGGAAGGCCTGGGCCAATACCCGGACATCCAACAGCTCTACGTGCAGCATGCCAAGTCGGCGATAGACCAGGCGACGGCGACGGGCGCCAATTCCGGCAACACCGGATCGGATGCCGAGATCAGCGCCAGCCAACTCAAAGAGGGCGACTACTCAATCGACGCGACCACTGACAGTTCGATGTTCAAGATCGTTAACGCCCAACTCAACGTCGCGGGCAGCATGACGGCGACGCTGACCTTGAGCGGCGACGGGTTCGGACGGCTCTTCCTCGGCACCGCCGACCAGGCTGCCAAGGCGTCCGATGGATTCATTGAATTCACTTCCGACGACCAGGGCCGCCACGTCTACACCATGCCGGTGGACGCGCTGAACAAGACCGTCAGCCTCGCCGCCGAGAGCGGGAAGACCGCCGACAAGTGGTACGACCACACCATCACGCTCTCCTCGGCCCGCATTCCGGCGGACGCCATCACCGCCTGACCTTCAGACGAGAGGCGACTGGCATGCCATCCCTGGCAAGCAGTACGGGTTCTGGCACTATTCGCCGGAACCCGTACTGGGCCGCCGTGGCGCTGGCCGCGCTATTGGCATTGGCCGGTTGCGCAGGCCCGGCCCCGGACAGCCCGCCCGCTCCCGGCGAGTACACGGTGGAGGTCGCGCTCACCGGCGGAACTGGCCGGGCCAATGTGCGCTCACCAGCAAGACTCATCGTGACTGCCGGGACGATGACCGCCGAGATCGTCTGGAGCAGTCCCTACTACACCTACCTGGAAGTGGACGGCACCCGCTACCACCCGACCAGTCCGGCCGGAGAGAATTCAGCGTTCGAACTGCCAGTCACCCTCGACACCGACATCGCCATCTCCGCCGAGACCACGGCGATGAGCCGCCCGCACGTCATCGACTACACGCTGCGGCTCGACTCCCAGACCTTGCAGAGGGCCGGATGAGACGCGCCCTGCTGCTTGCCCTCGTCCTCGTCCTGGCTCTCGCCGGGCTGAGCGGGTGTACGCCTGCTGCTTCAGCGCCGCCTGCGGTGACGAGTGGACTCGGCAACGATTGGCAACCGACTGGCAGCATGGTGCTCAGTTACGCGCAGAATTTCCACGTCGACCATTACGACGGCGGGCTGGCCCTGGTCACCACCTCAACCGGGAGTCGCTTCCTGGTCGTCCCGGAAGGCGGCGAAGTCCCAGCGGGCATCGACCCAACCATCACCGTGTTGCAGCGCCCGATCCACAATGTCTACTTGGCAGCCACCGCCGTGATGAGCCTGTTCATCGCCTTGGACGCTCTCGACTCCGTCCGTTTCTCCAGCGTCAAACCCGAGGGCTGGTATCTGCCGGAGGCCAAAGCGGCGATGGTTTCCGGGCGCATCAGCTACGGCGGCAAGTATTCCATGCCCGACTATGAGTTGATCCTCAAAAGCAAGCCCGATCTCGCCATTGAGTCATCGATGATCACCCACGCGCCCGAAGTCAAGGAGAAGCTGGAAGCCATCGGCATTCCGGTGCTGGTCGACCAGTCGAGCTACGAGCCGCATCCGCTCGGCCGCACCGAGTGGATCAAGCTGTACGGGGTGCTGCTCGGCAAAGAGTCGCTGGCGGAGCAGGTTTTCAGCACACAGGCGGCCTACCTTGACGAGGTGGCGGGCCAGCGGGACACCGGCAAGACGGTGGCGTTCTTCCATATCAGCTCGGCGGGCTACGTGGTGACGCGGAAGTCTGGCGACTACGTGCCGAAGATGATCGAGTTGGCCGGGGGCGAGTACATCTTCAAGAATCTGGGCGATTCGACGGCCACCAGCACCGTCAACCTGGAGCTGGAACAGTTCTACGCCCAGGCCAAAGACGCCGACTACATCATCTACAACAGCACCATCGGCGGCGAATTGGCCGACCGGGCCGAGTTGGTCAAGCTCAACCCGCTGCTGGCCGACT
>JAISCH010000041.1 GCA_031265725.1 Propionibacteriaceae bacterium | reverse complement strand
ATCGAAGTTACGGAAGGTGACGATGGCGACTCCGGCTGAATGGATCGAAGGGGCGCGTCCCCGCACTCTTCCCGCAGCGATCTCCCCGGTGGTGGCGGGCAGCGGCATCGCCTGGTACGAGGACTCCTTCGACTTGTTACTCGCCACGCTGGCGCTCATCGTCAGCTTGGCCATCCAGATCGGCTCCAATCTGGCCAACGACTATTCCGACGGCATCCGGGGCACGGACGCCGAACGGGTCGGGCCGATGCGCCTGGTCGGCTCCGGAGCGACCACCGCGCGGAGAGTCCTGCTGGCCGCTGTGGCCTGCTGGGTGGTGGCTGCTGGTGCCGGGTTGGTGATCGTTTGGACGACCGGAGTCTGGTGGCTGGTGGCGGTCGGGGCCGCCTGTATCCTGGCGGCCTGGTTCTACACCGGTGGCAAACACCCCTACGGCTATCTCGGCTGGGGGGAGGTCTTCGTCTTCTTGTTCTACGGACTGGTCGCGGTGGGTGGCACGGTATTCATCCAGGTGGGCTATCTCCCGGTCGCTGCCTGGTACACGGCGATAGCGACTGGCGCGCTGGCCTGCGCGATCCTGGTCGCCAACAATCTGCGCGATCTGGAGGGCGACCGTAGAGCCGGGAAACTCACCTTGGCCACTCGGCTGGGTGACGCGGGCACCCGGCTGTTCTTCGCCGCCACGCTGCTGGTGGCCGCTCTCGGGGTGGTGGCTGTGGCTTGGACGAGTTCTTGGTGGGCGCTGCTCGGCCTGGGCATGATGATCTCGTTGATCGGCCCGGTCTGGGAAGTGCTCAAGGGCTGCACCGGGCGCGACTTGATCCCGGTTTTGAAGCAGACCGGACTGGCCGAATTCACCTGTGCCGCTGGCTTGTTCATCGGCTTGGTCATCGCCAACTGACGCAGATGGCCGCCCGACTTACCGAGCATACTGATCCTGAACTGCTGGACGGGCGAATTCGGCAAACCCTGGTCTACTCGCTGCCGTTGCGGACCCGTTTCCGGGGCATAACTGTGCGGGAGGGGATGCTGATCGAAGGCCCGGCTGGCTGGGCGGAATGGAGCCCCTTCCTTGAATACAGGCATGCCGAGGCCGGAGTCTGGTGGCAGGCCTGCGTCGAAGCGGCGCTGATCGGTTTCCCAGCCCAGGTGCGTGACCGGGTGCCAGTGAACGTAACGGTGCCGGCAGTCGGCCCGCAAGCCGCTTGGCAAGTGGTTGCCGCCTCCGGTTGCCGGACAGCCAAGGTCAAAGTCGCGGAGAGCGGGCAGGACTTCGCCGCTGACTTGGCTCGGGTGGAAGCGGTACGGGACGCGCTCGGCCCGGCAGGCAAGGTGCGGGTGGACGTTAATGGCCGTTGGAGCGTGGACGAGGCATTCAACCGGCTGCGGGAATTGTCCCGTCTCGGATTGGAGTACGCCGAGCAGCCCTGTGCTGGAGTGGAGGAATTGGCCGAGTTGCGCCGTCGCTTGGCCCGGGCTGGATTGGATGTACTGATTGCCGCTGACGAGTCGATCCGGCGCAGTGGCGATCCGGAACGGGTGGTGGCCGCCCAGGCCGCTGATATCGCCGTGCTCAAGGTGCAGCCGTTGGGCGGGGTGCGGCGCTGCCTGGAATTGGCCGAACGGCTCGGGCTGCCGGTCGTCGTCTCATCCGCGTTGGAATCGTCGGTCGGCTTGCGCGCCGGGATCGCGTTGGCCGCCGCACTGCCCGAATTGCCTTACGCCTGCGGGCTCAACACCGCCGCGCTGTTGGCCAAGGATGTAGTCGCCTCGCCATTGATCGCCGCCGGTGGCGAGATCGCCGTCAGGGAAGTGGAAGTGACCGATACCGGCGACTGGGCCGCCTCGCCGGAACGGGCAGCCTGGTGGGATTCCCGGCTGCTTGAGGTGGACGGCGCTAGTGTCGACGCGGCGAGCGAGTCCCTTCCGGGATTTTCGGCTGCGAGCAGTGGGAGGATTGGGCAATGAGTGATTCACCGCTTCGTCCGCAAGTCCGCCAAGGTCAATCCTTCGGGTGGAAGAGGAGACTTGGGCAATGAGTGATTCACCGGCCTGTGCGGCGGCTGTCATAGCCCAACTCGCTGAGAACGTTTCAGATATCGTGCTCTGTCCCGGCTCGCGCAGTGCCCCGCTGGCGCTGGCGGCATTGGCATTTCCGGGGCGCGTCCACGTCCGGGTGGATGAGCGTTCGGCGGCTTTCCTGGCGCTGGGGATGGCCAAGGGCGACCCGCGTCGTCCGGTGGCGGTGATCACCACCTCGGGCACCGCCGTCGGGAACCTGCTTCCAGCAGTGATGGAGGCAGCGCACAGCGATCTGCCGCTGATTCTGCTGACTGCCGACCGGCCGGGCGAATTGGTCGGCTTCGGAGCCAACCAGACCACTGAGCAAACGGGTGTTTTCGCTGGCTTCGTCCGTTGGCAAGCCGAATTGGACTCGCGTGGAGACGCTAGGGCTTGGATGGCGCAGACTGCCCGGGCTGTCGGCCATGCTCTCGGCGGGCTGGGCAATCCCGCTGGCCCGGTCCACTTGAATATCCATCTCGGCCTGCCGCTGACTGGCCAGCGGCCGTTCCAGCTTCCGGAAGCGAGACCGCTGCTGTTCGCCCAGGCTGGGCAGAGCGTGCTGGAGTTGGCTGCCGAGCCGGGCACCGTCGTCCTTTGTGGGGACGCCGACCCAGCCGTGGGCGCACAGGCGGTCGTCTTGGCCGAGGAGGCCGGGCTGCCGCTCATCGCTGAGCCGTCCAGCAACGCCCGGCGCGGACCGAACGCGCTCGCCCTCGGCCGGGTATTGCTCGATTCCAGACTCGCCGACGAAGTGCGCCGGGTCATCGTGTACGGGCATCCCACCCTGTCGCGTCCGGTCAACCGGCTGCTGAGCCGCCCAGACGTGACGGTGGTCGTCGCGGGCGGGTCGCGGGTGGACCCCGGCCAGTCGGCCAGCGCCTTCGCTGACCGGGTGGTGATTCCCGGCGGTGACGATCCGGCCTGGTTGGCCGCCTGGCAGCGGGCTGATCGACGCGCTGGTGAGGCGTGGCGGAAAGTGCTCTCCGAGAATGGGAAACTGACCGGCTATCAACTGGCTGAGACCGTGCTAGCCAGCCTGGCTGCTGACGAGATATTGGTATTGGGCAATTCCAACCCGGTCCGAGACGCCGATCTCGCCCCCATCCGTGACGCTGCCGCTAACTGGCAGCGAACCGGGGGAGGCGCAGTCCAGGAGAATCGTGACTTTGACTCAGTGAGTGTCCCTGACAGTTCAGTACCTTCAGTGGGGGTAGAGGAGGTTTACCCGAATCGTGGTTTGGGTCCAGTGGGCGTCTCTGACAGTTCGGTACCTTCGGTGGAGTTGGGTGCAGTTTATGCGAACCGTGGCTTGGGCGGCATCGACGGCACCCTGTCCACCGCAGTCGGCATCGCGCTGCGGGCGCGCTCCCAGACCACCCTGCTCTGTGGCGATCTGAGCTTCCTGCACGACTCGAACGCGCTGGCGATAGGCGCAGACGAGCCGCGACCCGACCTGCGCGTCGTGGTGGCCGACGACCACGGCGGCTCCATCTTCGCCACCCTGGAATACGGCCAGCCGCAATACGCCGCCGTCTTTGAGCGAGTCTTCGCCACCAGCGTCCCCACTGATCTAGTCGCCCTGGCCCAGTCTCACGGCCTGCCAGCCCGCCGCGTACACAATCTGACCGAAGTCCAACGCTGCCTGGCTGAGCCCTGCCACGGCATCGAAGTCCTAGTAGTAGAAATAGACCGCTCCACCCGCACCCATCTATCCGCAAAGCTGGTCGCCATCGCCAAAACGCTCTGAGGCGGTTTCACAAGCAGCCTACCCGCGATGCCTATCGCTAGTGCGATAACCGTTCGCAGTCGCGGCGGCGAGCAACGCCGTGTCAAAACTCAAAACAGCCTCTGCATTTAAACCCTCGCGATGGCCAGCACGCCTATCCCACTCCTGACGCAAATCGTCCAAGTATCCGGGTTCAAGGATTGCTGGGTACTTCCCGGCCAATGCCTCGGCTTTAGCTCTTCGGGTGGCTTTTGCCACCTTCAAAGCGATCCGCAATTCCTGGACCTCATTGATCTGGTGGTGTTCGGGTGAGTCAGACACAGCATAAGTGTGCCACGACTCTAAATGAGGTGACATAGTGCGACGTTGTGTTACGTGATGCCAGTTAAATGAGCCAGGCGGGGATCAGCGAATTCAAGGCGTCGATGGGTATCACATCGTCTGCCATGCAGATAACGCCTCCGCTGCCGACATCGGTCTTGAGGCTGTCCTGACCGGGAGAACTGGTGGACAAGGGGTCGAGGGCGCGGAAGTTCTTCAGTGCGGAGGCTCCTGGGGCGGCGGACTTCTTGATTTCTAAAGGATGTAGCACGCCGTTGCGGTGGATCAGCACATCGATCTCCCGCTTGTTCTTGTCCCGGTAGTAGTACAAGGGCGGGTCCTGGCCAGTGAAAGCGAAACTCTTGTACAACTCGGCAAAGACATATGACTCGAAGAACTGCCCAGCCATCGCGCCGCGTTCCAACGCTTCCGGGTTGGTCCAGCGCAGCAGGTAGGCAGCTAGTCCTGTGTCAAGCATGTGCAGCAGCGGCATCTTCGTCATCCTGCTGAGGATGTTGTTGTGGTAGGGAGGAACGAGAGTGATGATGCCCGAGGATGCCAAGATGGAGAGCCAGCGCTTGGCCGTGGGCGCGGACACACCCACGTCACGGGCGAGTTCGTCCATGACGAGTGGACAGGCGGTACGGGCGGCCACGGCTGTCATGAAGGTCAGGAAGACCATCTCATCAGCTACCTGGCTCAGGTCTCGGATATCGCGTTGCAGGTAGGTGGCGACATAAGAGCGGTAGTAGGTCTCATGATCCATGTTCGGCTCAGTCCACAGCCGTGGCATGGAACCTGTGGCGATTCGCTGATAGACCTCGGCCAGTGCCAGTTTGGGCACGGTGCGCATCCGGGTGACTAGGCGTGTGGGGTCGGGATCGAACGCCTGGGATGGCACCCCGCTGATTTCTGACGAGGATAACCCGAGTAGAGTCAGGATTCCCACTCGCCCAGCCAAGGATTCGGACACATTGCGCATGAGGTGAAAGGATTGGGATCCGGTCAGCCAGAACTCCCCATTTCGACCAGTTCGGTCGACAGCGAGTTTGATCAGGGGCAGCAACTCGGGCGCGTACTGAATCTCGTCAATCAGCAACGGTGGAACGTAACGTTGAAGGAAGAGGCCGGGATCGGTGCGTGCCAAAGCTCGGATACTATGGTCGTCCAAAGAGACAACAGTGCGAGAGTCGTCGGCAATATGTTGCAACATTGTGGATTTGCCAACTTGCCTGGCTCCAGTCAACACGAGGACCGGAAAAGTATCGGAGATGCGTTTCGCC
>JAISCH010000305.1 GCA_031265725.1 Propionibacteriaceae bacterium | reverse complement strand
CTAGTGAAGGACACCTCGTTGGCGTCGATAGTCATGGTCACCGAATTGCTGCGCCGGGCGCAGATCATCGCCACCCCGACCTACGACTTCTTGACGATGTACGCCGAAGCGGCGATCATCTATTGGATCATCTGCACTGTGCTGTCATTCGCCCAGAAACGAATGGAAGTGTATTTCAGCAAGTACGTGACGGTGTGAGGAGAAACGATGAGCCTGGTTGAAGTACGCGGACTGGACAAGTCGTTCGGTGAAAACCATGTCCTGCGCGGTATAGACCTCGATATCGAGGCGGGCAGCGTGACCGTCGTCGTCGGCCCGTCCGGCTGTGGTAAGACCACTCTGCTGCGTTGTCTGAATGGATTGGAGAAACCCGAGGCAGGCCAGGTCAAGATAGCTGAGAGCAGTGTCGACTACGCCACCCATCCGCCCAAATCAGCCATCCACGCGCTGCGGGCGCAGACCGGGTTCGTCTTCCAGGCCCACCATCTGTTCCCGCACCGCACCGCATTGCAAAACATCACCGAAGGCCCCATCTACGGACAGCGCAAGCCGGTGGCTGAGGCCCAAGCGTACGGCCGGAAGCTGCTTGGCCAAGTGGGGTTGGAAGACCGCGCCGACTCCTACCCGCATGAGCTATCCGGCGGGCAGCAACAGCGGGTGGGCATCGCCAGAGCGCTCGCGTTGCAACCCAAATTGCTGCTCTTCGACGAACCGACCTCGGCCCTCGACCCGGAGATCGTCGGAGACGTGCTGCAAGTGATGCGGAACCTCGCCCGCGACGGCTGGACGATGATCGTCGTCACCCATGAGATTCATTTCGCCACCCAGGTGGCGAACCAGGCGATCTTCATCGATGAGGGCATCATCGTGGAACAGGGCCTACCCAAACAGGTGCTGACGAATCCGCAACAACCCCGGACCCAAGAATTCCTCCGCCGCGTGCTGGACCCGCTCGCGGACGAGGAATTCCGGCTCCGCCAAGCCGACCAAACTAAGGAGCAACCATGAGCGCCTTCGCCACCCGAGCCGTGCATGTCGGGCAACTCCCCGACCCGCTCACCGGGGCAGTCGTGCCGCCGATCACGCTCGCGTCCACCTATGTGATGGACGAAGTGGGCGTGCCTCGGGCCGGTTACGACTACTCACGCTCCGGCAACCCGACCCGAAGTGGCTACGAGGCCGCGTTGGCCAGCCTTGAGGAGGGCGAGCGAGCGCTAGCCTTCCCATCTGGGCTGTCTGCGGAGGACACCGTGCTCCGCGCGTTGACCAGGGCTGGGGATCGGGTCGTCTACTCGCAGGATGTATATGGCGGCACCTTCCGTCTTTTCAATGTCCTGCTCCCCACGGAGGGCAAGCCCACCATCGGTCTGGACGCCACTGACACCGACAGCTTGCGCGCCGCCATCCGCGACGCCAGGCCACGCGTGGTCTGGCTGGAGACGCCGTCCAACCCGTTGCTGGACATCATCGACATCGCCACCGCCGCCGAGCTGGCCCACCAAGTCGGGGCGTTCCTAGTGGTGGATAACACTTTCGCCACTCCAGCCCAGCAATTGCCGCTCAAACTGGGCGCTGACGTGGTGGTGCACTCCACCACGAAGGCAATCGGCGGCCATGCCGACCTAGTTGGCGGGGCCGCTGTGTTCGTCCCCGGACTGGAATTGGGCCGTGACGGAGTCTCTGAAACCGGACTGGTGGCCGACGAGGCGTATTGGTGGCAGAACGCCACCGGAGCGGTGCCGGGACCGTTCGACTGCTGGCTCGGGCATCGCGGGCTGAAGACGCTGCAGACCAGGGTGCGGGCTGCGAGCGCCTCCGCGCAGCAGATCGCCGCAGCGCTGGCCCTGATCCCGCAGGTGCGAAGAGTGCGCTATCCGGGCTTGCCGGGCCATCCGGGACACCAACTCGCGGCCAGGCAGATGACTGGCTTCGGCCAAGTGGTCTCCTTTCAAGTGGGCGACCCCGGACTGGCCAAAGCCATCTGTGAGAGCACCGAGCTATTCGCGCTCGCGGTGTCGCTGGGAGCCGTGGAGTCGTTGATCGAGTATCCAGCGGCGATGACGCACCCGCAGAAAGCTGACAGCGATGCCGCTATCCCGGCAGACCTCGTCCGGGTGTCGATTGGGTTGGAGGACACCGGCGACTTGATCGCCGACCTGACTGGGGCGATTGAGCGGGCGGTGGCCAGCCATGCCTGAACTGGAACGACTCGGCGCTTTTTTGGAGACGCTGCCCCGGACACCGCTTGGCTTCTTTCCCACTCCAGCCCATCGGATGCCCCGGTTGGCCAGTAGGCTCAACGCCGAGGACGGTTGTGCTGTCGACCTCTGGATCAAGCGCGACGATCAGAGCGGACTGGCTGTGGGCGGCAACAAAGTGCGCAAACTCGAATATTTGATGGCTGACGCGATCAGCAAGGGACATCAGACTGTGGTGACTGGCGGCGGCTTCCAATCGAATTCGGTACGGCAGTCGGCGGCAGCGGCCGCGAAGCTGGGACTCAAATGCGTGCTTGGCCTGCATGAGGGCTATCTGCGCACCGAGGAATTCTCCTCCAGCGGGAATGTCATCCTGGACGAATTGCTCGGTGCCGAGATCAGGGTGTACCCCGGCCTAAGCAGCGTCGAGTGCATCGAACTAGCGGCGGCGGAACTGACCAACGAGGGCCGTGACCCCTACGTCATCCCGATGGGCGGCTCGAACGCACTCGGCTCGATGGGCTACGCCCTGGCCGCATTGGAGATCGGCCAAACCCTGTCGGAGGACGAATTGCCGCAGGCGATAGTCGTCCCCGCCGGTTCCAATGGCACGGCAGCCGGACTCGCCGCCGGGTTGGCGGCGATTGGATCGCCCATCCAGGTGGTCGCCATGTGCGTTGACGACATGGCCGCCGTGACCGAGGCTGGCATCCGTCGGCTCATCTCCGAACAGTGGGAGCTGGGGCTGCCGCGCGGAGAGCTACGCCTGCGAGTGGCCGATCACGCCTTGGGGCAGGGCTACGGCATCCCCACCGACGATATGCGCGCGGCGCTGCGGTTGGCCGCCCGCACCGAGGGCATCCTGCTCGACCCGGTGTACTCCGGCAAAGCCTTCGCCGGGATGCTGACCGAATTGCGCTCCGCTGAGGGGCTGGGCACCCTACAGCGAGTGCTTTTCTGGCACACCGGAGGAATCCCCGGCATCTTCCCCTACCGCAACGAGTTGACCGAGCACTAATCCATCAGGACAACAATGCCCAATCTGGGCCGGTCCGGCCTAATTTCTCGTCCAATTTAGTGAACAGGGGCGTTGGTTTCTCGAGTGGATGGCCGACGCTGATCGGGCGCGACTCCCAAACGGCCTGCTGCGCGGCGTAGTCGCCCATCAGCACTGGGTAGTCGGGGCCGCCGTTCTCGTCCACTTCGCGGATTTCCGGCTGGGCGGCCCAAACGCCCTCGCCGCCGAGCATTGCATGGACCTTCTGCGCGGCATGGGGCAGGAATGGGGTGAGCATGGTGTTCGCGTCAGAAACCACTTGCAGCGCGGTGTGCAGGATGGTGTCCCGGCGTTCCGGATTGTCCTGCTGCTTCCACGGCTCGGTGTCGGACAGGTACTTGTTGGCCGCCGAGACCACCCGCATCGCCTCGGAGATGGCCAGCTTGAACTTGCACCGCCGCAGCAGCGATCCGATGGTGTCAAAGGCGGCCCGACTGGTGGCCAGCAGGTCATGGTCGACATCGGCGCTCTGCCGGGGAGCGGGGATCGCGCCCACATTCTTGTGCGCCATCGAGACCGACCGATTGACCAGGTTGCCCCACTCGTTAGCCAGTTCAAAATTATTGCGCCGGACAAATTCATCCCAGGTGAAGTCGGTGTCGTGGTTCTCCGGCCCAGCCGTCGCAATGAAATACCGCAGCGCATCCGGGCCGAAATCACGCAGGAAATCACCCACATAGATCACCTTGGAGCGGGAAGTGGAGAATTTCGACCCGCTCATGGTCAGGTATTCCGAACTGACCACTTCAGTGGGCAGATTCAGCTTGCCGTAAGTGCCCACCTCGCCGCCGCGATCGCCCGCGCCGTTGTGGCCGAGCAGCATGGCGGGCCAGATCACCGAGTGGAAGACGATATTGTCCTTGCCCATGAAGTAGTAGGAGAGCGCCTCCGGATTGGTCCACCACTTCTGCCAGGCGTCCAGGTCGCCGGAGCGCCGGGCCCATTCCACCGAGGCCGAGAAATAGCCGATCACCGCGTCAAACCAGACGTAGATCCGCTTCATCGACTGGTCGCGCCAGCCGTCCAACGGGATCGGGACGCCCCAGTCCAGATCGCGGGTGATCGCCCGTGGTCGCAGGTCGTCAAGCAGGTTGGCGGAGAATTTCAGCACATTCGGCCGCCAGTCCTCGCGGGTGGACAGCCATCGTCCCAAAACCTGGGTGAACGCGGGCAGGTCGAGGAAGAATTGCTCCGACTCGACGAATTCCGGTTTCTCGCCGTTCACCTTGGAGCGCGGGTTGATCAAGTCGATCGGATCGAGTTGGTTGCCGCAGTTGTCGCACTGGTCGCCGCGCGCCCCGTCGTACCCGCAGATCGGGCAGGTGCCCTCGATATAACGGTCCGGAAGGGTGCGCCCGGTGCTCGGGCTGATAGCGGACTGCTGCTCTTTGGCCACCACATAGCCGTTGCGGTGCAGCGACTTGAAAATCTCTTGGACGACCCGGTAATGGTTCAGCGTCGTGGTGCGGGTGAACAAGTCATAGGACAGCCCAAGCCCGGCCAAGTCCTCCACGATGACTCGATTGTACTTGTCCGCCAACTGCCGCGCGGTCACGCCCTCCAAGTCGGCTTGCACTGAGATCGGTGTCCCATGCTCATCGGTTCCGGAGACCATCAAAACATCGTGCCCGGCCATCCGCATATAGCGGGAGAAAACATCAGAGGGGACACCGAATCCCGACACATGTCCGATATGTCTGGGGCCGTTGGCATATGGCCAGGCGACGGCCGTCAAAATCGTGCTAGGCATGTGCGCAATCTTAACGCTTATCGCCTGCCGTCCCCACCCTGCCCAGCCGTACTCTGCCCGACACCCACCCCGCCCGACGCCGTTGGAACTGGGACAAACTCAAACCCAGGCCCGGCAAAGCACCGAAAACCGGGGCAGCAGTGCGTTTGGCTGAGAGTTTGTCCCACTTTTTTGCGGGGGACGGATTATAGCGAGTGCCGGGCAGAACAGTGCCACGGATTACCCTCCTGTCACCATTCGTTTCACGCCAGGCTCCGATGTGTTAACTACCCGGACTTACCCGTACGATGGATGATGTGGACCCTGTGCTCATACTCATGGCCATCGTGGTGCTCACCGCGTTGGCATTCGATTTCACTAACGGGTTTCACGACACAGCGAATGCGATGGCAACATCGATAGCTACCAAGGCTCTCTCGCCGAAAGCCGCGGTGACGCTGTGCGCAGTTTTGAATCTTGTCGGCGCGTTCCTCTCCATAGAGGTGGCGCTGACCGTGACCACTGCCGTGATCCGAATACAGACCTCAACAGGTGGGGTGCGCCCCGAGTTAGTCACGGACGGCGGATTCAACATCCTCTTGATCCTCTTGTCCGGGCTGGCCGGAGCGATCATCTGGAATATCCTGACCTGGTTGTGGGGACTGCCCTCCAGTTCTTCCCATGCGCTCGTTGGGGGCCTGGTGGGGGCGACGATAGCCGGACTGGGCTTCGCGGAAGTCAAGTGGTTTGGTGAGGCCGAACACCTCGACGGCGTGGTCGGCAAGGTCGTCCTGCCCGCCCTCGCCTCCCCGTTCATCGCATTGGTGGTGTCGGCCATCGGCACGAAAATTGTTTTCATGGTGACTCGCGGAGTGGCCGAGCGCTACCGCGAAGCCGGTTTTCGTTGGGGCCAAATCGGCACCGCCTCGCTGCTCTCCCTCTCCCACGGCACCAACGACGCCCAGAAGACGATGGGAATGGTCACCCTGGCCCTGATCGCATCCGGGCAGTGGCATGACCTTGAGGCGATCCCGCTCTGGGTGAAGGTGGCCTGCGCGGTGGCAATCGCGGCTGGCACCTATATCGGTGGCTGGCGGATCATCCGGACGATGGGACACGGGCTGGTGCAAGTGTCGTCCCCGCAGGGAATGGCCGCAGAGGCGGCCTCCGCAGCGGTCATCCTGGCGTCCAGCCAGATGGGCTTCGCGCTCTCCACCACCCACGTCGCCACCGGCTCCATCCTCGGCACCGGCCTGGGCATCGGCGCGAAAGTGCGTTGGTCGGTGGCCAAGCGGATGGTCTTCGCCTGGCTGACCACGTTGCCGGCCGCTGGAGCCATGGGAGCGATTATGTACCTCATCGGCCACTTGGTCGGTGGCGCGGCGGGCGCGTTCACCGTATTCGGGCTGATCGTGCTTAGCGCGCTCGGCATGTACCTGCGCTCGCGGCGGGACAAGATCAGCAGCGCCAATATCAACGCCGAGTGGAAGGAGGACCCGAAGTGACAGCTCTCATCCCAGCTTCCGCTACTCCGCCCAGGATTGGAGCGGGATTATGAGTCAGCTCTTGGCCGCACTGGACGCGTCCTGGCGGATTCTGCTGGTCGGCATCCTGCTCGGAGCCGGGCTGCCCGCCGTCTTCGCCTTCGGCATCCGGGCCTTGGCCTGGGGATCGGGCGGGGAGGCCGAGGACCACGCCGTCGACGAGGTGAACAAACCATCACTGCCGGGACGGCTGGTGGCCTACAGCATCTTCACCTTGGTCGTGCTGATGGTTTTGATCGGCATCGGCTATATCGCCGCTCACGGCATGGGCTGGGTAATCACCTTCGACGGGATCATGCCGGTCTTCACCCACAAGTGAGGCTGGTGGACACTCGCAGCACCCAGGACTCTACTGCGGAAACGGTCAAACCAAGGCGAGCAGCGACAGCGCAATGGTGAATTGGGCACCGTAGTAGAAGATGTAGCAACCGGCGTGCGCCCAACGGCTATCATTCAGCCCGCCAAAATACACGGCGGCCAAGATCAGGTCGGAAACCAGGAATGCGGCCCCGCCGATGCCCATCAATTCTGGTTGGAGAATGGGATAGCAGCAGGAATAGGCAGCGATGGCACCGGGCTGCGTCCCGAGATAGGCACTTATAAAGCCAACAGCGGTCGTCCAACAGAGCAGGAAGCCATAGCCGGCGGCGATCCATTTGAAGTCGCCGAAATCGAGCCGCAACCACTTGGCTCCGAAAACGAGCACAGCCGGGATGATCGTGGCGAGCAGCACGGAGCCAGCGATACTGAGCCATCCGGGCCGGTAGACCAGCAACATCCCGGCCACAAAACAGAGATGCCCCAAACCGAATGAGCCGAAGCCAGCTTTGAAATAGCCGTCGTAGTGCTCTGGCCTGGCCAACTCCTTGACGCCCAGCCAGACATCGCCCAACAGGCCGAAGAACAGCCCAAGGACCACTGTCATGCCGAGCAGTAGGTTGGGCATGCTCAGCGCTTCCCTGGTAGTGACCAACGCGGCTGCGGCAGTGAGGATGAACATGACCCCGCAGCCGGTCTTCAACATCAACGCCGGAAAGTCGGCAGCGCGTACCCGCCGAAAAATATTGACCACAACCAACGCGACGCCACCGGCTGCGATAACTAGTGTGAGCATCCGTCCCCCTAACTAGCCGAGGAATTAACCCTCTTCGGTGCGGATCAGCCCCGGAATGTCGGCGGCGAAGGCTTTGATGATCGCTGAACTCGCCTCCAGCGCAGACAACTCCCCCGACACGACTTCGGCCTCCATCCTCGGAACGATCTCCCGCACTTGCTCAGACCGTTTCAGCGCGTCCTCCAATTCGCCCCGGACCAACGCCCACAGCCACTCCAACTGCTGCTTGGCCCGCCTGGTCTCCAATTCACCGCTGGCTTCCAGCCTGGCCCGATGGTCGAGGACAGCCTGCCATAGCTCGTCCAACCCCTTGCCGGTGACCGAACTGGAAGTCAGCACTGGCGGCCGGGGAGCGTTGGGATCGCTGGTGATCAGCTTCAACGCGATGGACAGGTCACGGGCGGCCACCCGCGCCTCGGCCTCATGGTCCCCATCGGCTTTGTTCACCGTGATCACGTCGGCCATCTCCAGGATGCCGCGTTTGATGCCCTGCAATTGGTCGCCTGCCCTGGCCAGAGTGATGAGCAGGAAAGTGTCCACCATTCCCGCCACCGCCACCTCGGATTGGCCCACTCCCACCGTCTCGATCAAGGTGACGTCGAAGCCAGCGGCCTCGGTGACGATCATTGACTCCCGGGTCGCCCTGGCCACCCCGCCCAGGTGCCCCGAAGTCGGGGAGGGCCGCACGAAAGCCTGGTCGGACGCGGCCAATTCGCCCATCCGGGTCCGGTCGCCCAGGATCGAGCCGCCAGTCTTCGTTGAAGTAGGATCAATCGCCAGCACCGCGATCCGGTAGCCCCGCTCGATCAGCCGCCGTCCCATCGCGTCGATGAACGTCGATTTGCCCGCGCCAGGGACGCCGGAGACCCCGACCCGGATCGCCTTCCCGGAGTATGGACGTAGAATCCGCAGCAATTTGCGGGAGATGCGGCGATGATCCGAGCGGGAGGACTCCACCAGCGTGATCGCGCGGGCGATGTGCTGCCGCGATCCCTGCAACACTTTCTCAGCCAACTCATCCACTGAGATCGCCCGGCGCGGCTGCACTGCCGCCGTCACCCGTTTGGCGTCGGCGTAGTTAGTCTCCATCTCGGGCGCGTTGAAGAGCCGCCCGCTCTCGTACTCATCCTTAAGCATCGTCCACTCTTTGGTCAGAGGTTGCCCCACCAACCCTACCGGCTCCGTTGGCGCTGTGCCTGACATAGCCACAGCCGACTGGAAAAGTGCCCTCGCCACGCTTCAGGCCCGCATTGGGACGACAGAAAAGACGGCCAGGGCCAGGCTGGTTAGCGCAGCGCGGCTTGGGGGCTAGGATTTCCTCATGGCTGACCAACACATTCAAGTCCGGATGCCGGTGGAACTGGCGGCGGGAGCTTTCGCCGACTTCATCAGGGCCTGGCACACCGACGAGGCATTCGTGCTCGATTTCGCGGCTTTCTCCGAGCCTCCCCGGATGGAAGACGACAAGGTGATCCGGGACGCGACCGTGGTGTCCCGAGTACGCATCCCGCCGTCACAGGTCTTCGAGCTGATGAAAGCATTGGAGCAGCAGCTCAGCGCCTGGGAGAAAGAGCACCCCAACCGGAAGGCGTAGCCGATCAGGCTCTGGCCGGAACGCGCCGAAGCGCCGAGCACACGCCCCAGACGACCAATCCGAGGCCGATCACACTCAATCCGAGTAGGGAATCGTCCAGCACCACGGCCGGGTCGGCCAATTCGACAAAGGCCGCACCCTCGGCCAGCGCGGCGATCCCATCCACGCACCACATCAGCGCCGCGCCCCAGTACAGCAGGGCCAGCATGCCCAGTCGCCACTTCACCGCCAACACTGGCCTGCCGAGCCGCAGCGCAGTGACGACGAGCGCGGCCAGCGCGGTGAGGATGAGAGTCATCGCTCAACCTTGACTTCCACCACGCCCCGCACGGCGGCCACCCGGTCAGCGACCAGGACCATTCCCACCCAGGCGAGGACGACGATCACCGCCATGCCGACGCCGACGGTGCCCAACTCTCGCAGCATCACCGCAGTGTTCTCCGGATCGCCCATCGCAGTGAGGAATGGCGGAGCGAAGATCACCTCACCATGCCAGACATGCTCCAAGGCGAGCAGGATGGCCCCGCCCCAGAGCAAGTTGAGCAGCCAGGACAGCTTCTTGCGCCAACTGACCCGGCCCGCTTTCGGCGGGGCGTCCTTAACCTGCCGCCCGACCGCAGTCGCCACTAAAGCCGCTGCGGTAGGCACTAAGAAACAAGCCATTTCCAGTTCCCTCTCTCCTGTGTCACGCGACGCTGCCAGTGGATCGGACCAGAATCAGTCCAAAGCCAGTTCGCCGCACCGCGATCGTCACGAATTATGTCCAAGCGTAGAAGTTTTTCCGTCCAACTGTGCCAATAACCAATCGATCCATTGCTCAATTCCCTCGCCGGTCCGCGCCGAGACCAGGAATACCGCAGCTTTGGGATTGACCGCTTTGAGGTTGGCCAAGAACAGCTCCAGCTCGAAATCCAGATAGGGCAACAGGTCGATCTTGTTGACCACGACCGCATCAACCACCCGGAACATCACCGGGTATTTCAACGGTTTGTCCTCGCCCTCGGTGACCGAGGCCACCATCGCCTTACGATGCGCGCCGACATCGAATTCGGCCGGACAGACCAAGTTGCCAACGTTCTCGATCAGCAGCAGGTCGAGGGCGTCCAGGTCGAGTCGGCTGATCGCATTGGCGACCATCACCGCGTCGAGATGGCACTCCCCACCGAAGCCATCGCCGGTGTTCAACAGGGAGAGTTGGGCTGCCAAGCCATTGAGCCGATCGGCGTCGATGGCCGTCTCCACGTCCCCCTCGACAATCCCGACTCGGACCCGGCCTTGCAAAACGGCCAATGTCCTAGCCAGCAGGGCCGTCTTCCCCGCCCCCGGCGACGACATCAGATTCACTGCGGACACCCCGGCGGCGTCGAACTCGGCCCGATTCGCGTCGGCCGCCAGATCGTTCTCAGCGAAGATGGCCTCCAGCACCTCGATCCGCTCCGATCCGGTCTGGTAGCCGCTGTGGTCCCCGATCAATTCGGCATGCTCGTCGTGGCCGATTCCAGCTACGTCATTATGCGTATGCTCGTGGGAGTGGTCATGACCGTGCGAATGGCCCTGACCGGAATGATCATGCCCATCATGATCGTGCTCGTGAGCATGTACGGTGCCGTCGTCGTGCCGATGAAAGCGACCCATCTAGACCTCCACGTCTATCGATGTGACTGTGAACTCCTCACCGGACACGATTTCCACCGTCGTCGCCTGGCAGGAGGCGCACCTCAGTATAGGCAACCCGGAGAGCGTTGTGTCCGTCGCGCATTCCAGGCAACGGACCACTGCGGGGATGCGATTGACCTCCAGCCTGCTACCGGCCAGTGCGGTGCCCACCGCGACCAACTGCCAGCAGTGGGCGAGTGTTTCCGGGACGACTTGGCGCAATTCCCCGATGTCCAGGTTGATAGTCCGCACCTTCCGGTCAGCAACCGCCCGACGGGCAATGCCAGCGATGGAGCGGCACAGCGAGAGTTCATGCATAGGTAATTATTACCTCCCACCCGAACGGTCGGTTTCAGGGAATACTGATGGTCATGATCCGCAGGCGTTTTGAAGTGTACGGCGTGGTGCAGGGAGTGGGATTCCGGCCCCATGTCGCCCGAGTCGCCGCGCGCTTCCCGGTCAGCGGATTTTGCGGGAACGACGACCTCGCGGTTTTCATCGAGGCCCAGGGCGAGGGCGAGGCGGTGGGAGGATTCATCGACGCGGTGCTGGGCGAGCTGCCCCCACTGGCCAAAGTGACCGGCATCGCGGAGACCGGCTTGGCACTCTCCACTGCGGAGCAGGGATTCTCCATCGTCGCCTCCAGGCGGACGCCGGGCGCGGTCACGCTGATCCCGCCAGACATCGCCACCTGTGCCGACTGCCTGGGTGAACTCTTAGATCCAGCAGACCGGCGCTACCGCTACCCCTTCATCACTTGCACGAATTGCGGCCCTCGGCTCTCAATCATCCGCGACGTGCCCTACGACCGTCCGCTGACCACAATGTCCGGCTTCTGGATGTGTGCCGCCTGCCAGGCGGAGTACCAGGATCCCACCGACCGGCGCTACCACGCCCAGCCCATCTCCTGCTACGACTGCGGCCCCAGCCTCTGGCTGGAGACCGTCGCCGATTCGTCCGCGCCAACGACGGCGGTCCCCACTGGTGCCGCCAGCCTGGCCGCTGCCCGCGACTTGCTGGCCCAGGGCAAGATACTCGCCGTCAAGGGGATCGGCGGTTTCACGCTGATGTGCGACGCGCGCGACCCGAGTGCGGTGGCACGGCTGCGGCAGCGCAAATGCCGCCTGGGCAAGCCGTTGGCGGTGATGGCCGGATCACTGTCGGCCGCGCAACGGATAGCCCTGCTCAGCCCAGCGGCCGTCGCTGAGTTGACCGGCCCCGAGCATCCGATCGTGTTGGCGCCGATGGCCCCCAGCTATGACTTGGCCGAATCCGTCGCCCCGAATCTGAACGATGTCGGAGTGATGCTCCCCTACTCACCGATCCATCATCTGCTGCTGGGCCCGGAGAGTGTGCTGGTGGCGACCAGCGCGAATTCGTCGTCCAAACCGCTCACTTACCGCAACGATGACGCGCTCCAGGAGTTGTCCGGGATAGTCGACGCCTTCCTGCTGCATGATCGCGGCATCCAGGTCCCAGTGGAGGATTCGGTGCTGTCCTGCGCACCGGACAGCCAACCGGGCACGATCCCGATCCGCCGTTCCCGGGGCTATGCCCCGCTCCCGGTGCGGCTCGGCCAGCCGGGCGGGACGGATCAGGCCATCCTGGCGGTCGGTGGCGAGTTGAAGAACACTTTCGCCCTGGTCCGGGACTCGATGGCCTTCCTCAGCGCGCATATCGGGGATATGGGGTCGTTGGAGACCCAAGCCGCCTTCGAACGCTCGGTGGCACAGTTGCTTACTACCCATCGGCGCTCCCCGGAGTTGATCGTGATGGACAAGCACCCCGGCTATGCCACCCGTTCCTGGGGGTTGCGCGAGGCTGAGCGCATCGGCGCGCGGACGCTGGAAGTGCAACACCACCACGCCCATGCGTTGAGCCTGCTCGCGGAGCATGCTCAGCAAATGCTGCCGACGCCCGCTTCCGCTGACGCGATTGCCGGGAATCCGGCGACCCCACGCACCTTCCTGGTCCTCGACGGTACCGGCTACGGTGACGACCAGACGATCTGGGGTGGGGAGGCGATCACTCTTGGCGACGACCCGCTGGTTTTCAGCCGCGACTGGCATCTGCCCGGATTCTGGCTGCCTGGCGGCGACTCGGCTATCCGGCATCCGTGGAAGAGCGCACTGGCCCTGCTCCATGAATACGGCGTTGACTACGCCGGATTGCCACCGGCACAGGCTGCGTCGGAAGCTGAATTGGATTTGGTGGCCTCCCAGTTGCAGAACCGGATAGCTGTCGTCCGGACGACCTCGGCCGGGCGTTTGTTCGACGCCGCGTCGTCCCTGCTCGGGATTTGCCAGCACGCTGGTTACGAGGCCCAGGCAGCGATGGAATTGGAGTGCCTGGCCCGCACCTGCCCACATCCCAGCCATGCCGACGGGCTGTCCGACCTGTCTGGCCTCGTCCAATACCTAATCGACGGCCTGGAGCACGCCGCCCCGAGAGCCTGCCTGGCGCGCGGCTTCCAAGCCGGATTCGCCAACATCTGCGCCACGGCTGTCGCAGCCATCGCCCAGCCCGGAGCACTGGTCGGGTTGACTGGCGGAGTCTGTGGCAACCGGCTGCTGTTGCACGACCTCTCCGGGTTGCTCAAGCAGGCCGGCTACTCACCTTTACTCCATCGGATCGTTCCAGCCAATGACGGCGGACTGGCGCTTGGGCAGGCTTTGGCGGGATATTTGACGCTGACGAAAGCGAGTCAGTGATGCGTTGTGCTGTCCCAGTGGAAATCCGACGGGCCGGACTTAGCCCCGTCGCTCAACAGGAACTGGAGGCCTCCCCCTCATGGACGAAGTGATCACTCTGGCGCATGGCGCGGGCGGGAAAGCCTCGGCGAAACTCATCGACGAGGTCTTCATCCCCGCCTTCGGGGCCGCCGACCCCGCTGAACTCACCGATGCGGCGTTGCTGACCGCCAATGGCCGCCTGGCCTTCTCCACTGACTCGTATGTGGTCAATCCGATCCGCTTCCCCGGTGGGAGCATCGGGGAATTGGCCGTCAACGGCACGGTGAACGACCTGGCGGTGAGCGGTGCCCAACCGCACTGGCTGTCGGCGGCATTCGTCATCGAAGAAGGGCTGGCGATCAGCGAATTGACCGACTTGGTGGCAGCGATGGCGGCGGCGGCTGAGCGCGCCGGGGTGCGGATCGTGACCGGGGACACCAAGGTCGTCCCGCGCGGGGCCGCCGACAAAGTGTTCATCACCACTGCCGGGATAGGGCTGGTGCCCCAAGAGCGGTCGTTGGGGGCTAAGAATGTCGCCGTTGGCGACGTGGTGATCGGTTCGGGTCCGATTGGGAGTCATGGCATGGCGGTGATGCTCGCTCGGGGCAATCTAGCCCTGAACGCTGAGATCCAGACCGACTCTGCGCCACTGAACGGCCTGGTCGAAGCCCTCTACTCCAGTGTGCAGCCGACCGCCGTCCACTGGATGCGCGACGCCACTCGGGGCGGGCTGGGGACGGTGGCGAACGAGTTGGCCCAGGCTGCCAAGCTGGGCATCCTGCTGGACGACGAGCAGCTCAGGGTCGATCCAGCGGTGCGCGGGGCTTGTGACCTGCTCGGCATAGACCCGCTCTATGTGGCCAATGAGGGATTCTTCATCGCGGTGGTGGCGGAGCCGTCGTCCGCTGACGCGGTTCGAGCATTGCGCCAAGCCGGTGCGACCCAGGCTGGGGTCATCGGCAAGGTGATCGCTGAGCCACCGGGAATCGTGGCCATCCGCAACGCCTTCGGCGGCACCCGGTTGGTGGATATGATGATCGGCGATCCGCTCCCCCGGATTTGCTGATTGCTGGGAGCCGAGCAGAGCGGAGAGAATTATGTGTTTGGGAATCCCCGGCGAGATAGTCGCCTTTATCGACGGCGCACCCGATCTCGCCACCGTCGCGGTGAACAACGTGCGGCGCGACATCTCCATCGGGCTGCTGGAGGACGTCCAGCTCGGTGACTGGGTGTTGGTGCATGTCGGTTTCGCCCTTTCCAAGATCGACCCGGAAGAGGCCGATCTCACCCTCGAACAGATCAAAAAACTTGGCCGGGTCTGGGACGAGGAATTGGACGCCTTCAAGGATTCAGCGATCCGATGAGATTTGTAGACGAATTCCGCGACCCGGAGGCCGCCAAGAACTTGGTGAGGGCTATCGACCAGACAGCCGAACGGTTGGGCCGCAAGCTGCGTTTCATGGAGATTTGCGGCGGCCATACCCACACCATCTACCGACACGGCTTGGAGCAACTGCTCCCGGAGAGCGTCGAATTCGTGCACGGGCCGGGCTGCCCGGTCTGCGTCATCCCGATGGGCCGGGTGGACGACGCGGTTTGGCTGGCCTACCGCCCCGGAGTCATTTTCACCACCTTCGGCGACATGATGCGGGTGCCCGGCACCCAGGGCAGCCTGCTCCAGGCCCAAGCCCAGGGCGCGGACGTACGCTTCGTCTACTCCCCGCTCGACGCGCTGAAGATCGCCCGGGAGAATCCGGACCGGGAAGTGGTCTTCTTCGCCGTCGGCTTCGAGACCACCGCGCCTTCGACCGCACTGACCCTGATCCAGGCCAACCAGTCACAGTTGCAGAATTTCTCCGTCTTCTCCAACCATGTGCTGATCCGTCCGCCGTTGCAGGCCATTCTGGACACTGCCGGGCTGCAACTCGACGGCTTCATCGGGCCGGGCCATGTGGCGACAGTGGTGGGCAGCGACCATTTCAACTTCATCCCAGCCGAACATGGCCTGCCCATCGTGGTGACCGGTTTCGAGCCGCTGGACATCCTGCAAGCCGTGGATATGCTGCTCAACCAGTACCGCGACGGACGCTGCCAACTAGAGAACCAATATTCCCGAGTGGTCCGCCCCGAGGGCAACACCGCCGCGCTGCAGTTGCTGGAGGAGGTATTCACCCCCAGGGAGACCTTCGAGTGGCGCGGCCTGGGCTATATCCCGCATTCGGGCTACCAACTCTCCGCCGGCTACGCCCACTTCGACGCTGAACGCCGTTTTGAATTGCCCGGCCAGCGGGTCACCGACCATCCAGCCTGCCAATGCGGCCTCGTCCTCACCGGCCAACTAAAACCCTGGGAATGCCGAGTCTTCGGCCGTGGCTGCACCCCCGAACGTCCAATAGGCACCTGCATGGTCTCCCCGGAGGGCGCCTGCGCCGCCTACTACAACTTCGGCCGCCTCCACCGAGAAGCCGCCAGCATCGGCCTGCGCTGAAACGAGTAACAACACTAGAGGCTTCATCGCTCGAGATAAGTGACGACAATCTAACACTCATGACCTGGACTGCTACTGCTGTGCGGCGTCACCGGCAAACAGCGCTGCGCCCAACAGTGCGGAGTTGGCACCCAGTTCGGCTTGCCGCCAGACGGGGCCTGAACGATGCAGGGTGGCAACGAGTGAGG
>JAISCH010000290.1 GCA_031265725.1 Propionibacteriaceae bacterium | reverse complement strand
CTGCGCAACCCAGCCACCCGCGCCGAAGCGATGGGCCTGATCCTAGGCTGACGCATCAGGCTTGGCCGAGCAGCAGTGAGGGCCACCCGCCGCGCAGACATGTAGCCGATCTGATATTCGCAGTCCGGGAAAGACTAGGGGCGTGGCTGGGCATCGTGCCCAACTCACTGGATCGTGCCCGACTCTCACTAGCAAGAAGAGATATTGCTGACGACAAACATCTGGGGATCAGAACAGCACCTGTCGCCCGGCTAGTTCCTTCAAGGCCTGGCTGATTTCGGCGTAATGCGGTGGAAGTTCTTTTTCTTCATAGACATTGATGGCTTTGACTTGCTGACGATGACCGTCGTCATAAGTGATCGTCATCGTCCAGCCTCCGCCGTCCATCACATCCAGATTCTCGTAGGATTCGGCCCAATCCTGCAAGCCCCACTTCCCAGCCTCGGCACAGAACTTCTCCCTGGCAGCGGAGTTGAACGTGCCAACAGGCTTCAACTCAATGTTTCCCTCGAAGGATTCGTCGTGATACACCGTGGACTCGGCAAAATCTAGCCGAAAGCCCTGTTGGCCCGGATTATCGAAGGCCCAGTGATCGACCTCGATCATGGCTATCTCCAGCGGAGGTGGCTCCTTCGAAGTGCAGCCCACCGATCCCAGAGCTAGTGTCAACGCCAAAAGCATCCAAAGCAGCCTTGCTTTCACACAGTCAGATTAGCGAATCGGGGCAAATACCACGCAAGGAGATGGACTCAGCAGGTTTCCAGCCGAACCATTGCGGCTATTTCATAGCCGCTGAATACTAGCCACACTTTCAGGCAGTGGGTGGCGGGTATCCGAGTGGTGGTCTTGGCGGGAGGCTGGGTGGGGACTCGGACTAGGCTGTCGTCAATGTCTGCGATTCCACGCCTTGATCGCACCCTCGTGATGGGGATCGTCAATGTGACCCCCGATTCGTTTTCCGACGGGGGGGACCATCCGACCCCTGAGACCGCCATTGCGCACGGCTTGAAATTGCTGGCCCAAGGCGCAGATATCTTGGATATCGGCGGAGAGTCCACCCGGCCAGGGGCTGCCCGGATCACGGTGAAGACCGAAATGGAACGAGTCCTGCCAGTGGTCAGCGCGCTCAGCGAAGCCGGTGCTGCCGTCTCCATCGACACTATGCGGGCGGAGGTGGCGGAAGCCGCAGTCACGTCCGGGGCGGTGCTGATCAACGACGTTTCTGGCGGGCTGTCCGATCCGCAGATGCTTTCCGCAGCGGCTGAGTTGGGCGTCGGATTCGTCGTAGAACATTGGCGGGCACCATCTGCGACGATGCAGAGCCAGGCGAATTACGCCGACGTGGTGGCGGATGTCCGGCGAGAACTGGCCGCACAGGTGGCCAACGCGCTGAATGCCGGAATCGCGGCCGACCTGTTGATAGTCGATCCCGGACTGGGCTTTTCCAAGAACAGCGACCACAACTGGGCGTTGCTCAGCCACCTGGACAGCTTTGCCGAAATAGGCTGCCCGCTGCTGATCGGCGCGTCCCGGAAGCGTTTCCTGGGTGAGCTACTGGCCGAGAACGGCAATCTGCGTCCTCCGAAAGAACGTGACGATGCCACTGTAGCGATGACCACGCTCTTGGCCGAGCGGGGGATTTGGGCGGTGCGCACCCACAGTGTCCGCGCCCAACGGGACGCGATAGCCGTAGTCGGACGAATGGCCGGCTCACATTGCGCCGCTTTCCGGTAATCTCCATAGTTAGACGAGTGATTCCAGGGGATACGTGCCGCACATCGCTCGTTTACGCACCCGCTGGAATCACTCAGCCAGGAGGTAATCAAAGTGCTCACAATTTCAGTCATCGGAATAGCCTGTAGCGGTCGCCACGGAGTGCTGGCTGAGGAAAAAGCGAATCCACAGGATTTTCTAGTGGATATCGAATGCCGATTGAACCGCATGGATAGCAGCGATGAGTTGGACACCACCATTGATTATGAGAAATTGGTCCAAACAGCGCAATTTGTTATCGGCGGCGAGAGTTGCAACTTGCTGGAAACTTTGGCGGAGCGCATCGCTGCCAACTGTATGGAGTCCGCGTTGATCCAAGAAATCACGGTGCGCGTGCATAAGCCGAACGGCCCACTGGCTGAAGCGGTGCGGGACTGTCTTGCGGAAGTCAAGTTGAGCCGAGGTTTGCAGTGAAGTCAGATTCGGAACGCCTAGCCGTATTCAGCATCGGATCAAATTTGGGGGATCGGTTAAGTTTTCTCACTCAAGCGGTTAACGAATTGGTGAATTTGCCGCTTACTGATGTGGCTATTTCCAGCGTTTACGAGACCAAGCCTTTGGACTTCACCGACCAGCCAGATTTTCTTAACGCAATAGTTATCGGAAACACGACCGCCCCGGCCCTGGAATTGCTTCGAAAGGCGTTGCGACTGGAGGCCGCACTCGGCAGGGTCCGCAACCCGGCGACCGACTCGCTGGTCCTGGTCAAAGGACCGCGCGTCATCGACATCGACTTGATCGCGGTCGCTGACGAACGGATCGACAGCGCCGAGCTGACCCTCCCGCACCCGAGAGCGCATCAACGCGGTTTCGTGCTGCTGCCCTGGCTGGAAATAGCCGATGACGCCCAACTTCCCGGTCACGGATCGGTGGCGACTCTGGCAGCGGCACTCCCCGACCAGGGCGTACGTCGCCGCACAGATTTGGAGTTAGTCCGATGACAAGGCAAAACAGAGAGCGGTTACACATCACGAAGTGGACCTGGGTGCTATTCGCCGCTGTGCTCGGAGCCGGGATCGTCTGGGTCTGGCTGCAGGCATGTTGGTCATGGGGCTGGCAAACGCCCCGATTCCCGATAGCCGCTGCACTCGTTTTCGTCGTTATCGCCGTGGCCGGATTGCTGCTGATCATCTTTGTGCGCCGTCGGGTGCGAAACATCCGCCAACATGCTCCCAGCCTGTTAGCCCTGGGCAAGGCGTTGGCCCTCGCCGGAGGAGTATTGGCCGGCGGTTATCTGGTGCTCTTAGTCGCTAATCTGCGCTTAGCAGCAGCGATTCCGCGCGAAACCTTCGCGGCTGCTTTGACATCGCTTATTGCGGCGATCCTATGTATAATCTCCGGCTATCTACTCCAGTTGGCATGCCGCATCCCTCCAGAAGAAGATGATGGTCAGACCACTGAGTGAGAGAGCCTTGCTGCGATTCTGTCACCTGGTTAACTGGCTATTCGGGAGCTCACAGAACTAGCCATGTCTGTGTATACACAGGCAAAGCCCATTAACAGGTTGGAAAGAAGTTGCCGACAGTGTTCCAAATTGGACTTGCTTATAACAGTTTTCGATATATGCTTGCTTTTATTCCGGAAAATCCGGTTACGATTAGCAAGGAGTGATGATGGCGCAGCGGACGCGCATCGAACTTTTCGATGACATTGATGATGGCCCAGCCGATGAGACAGTCTTCTTCGGCGTCGACGGCAAAGATTATGAGATTGACCTATCTGAAAAGAATGCCAAGGCGTTACGTAGTGCGATACAGCCCTATGTGAACGCAGGGCGCAGGTCAAGCGGGGGAATAAAGCGGCGCAAGGCTGGCGGCAGCGGCAATGCCGGTGACATTCGGGCTTGGGCGATCAGTCAAGGACTGGGAGTCTCCGCTCGGGGACGTGTTTCGGCAGAGATTCGCGCAGCGTACGAGCAAGCTCAGCGCTAAGCTGCTAAGCCGTTAGCGAAAACGGGAAATATTTTCGGATTTTGCCGTTTACTAGACTAATAAGGCCGTCCTCCAGTCGGTTGGGGGACGGCCATAGCACTGCTGGATGGAGGAGTTGTGCAAATGTTCGACCGTTTCACTGACCGTGCTCGCCGGGTGATAGTCCTCGCCCAAGACGAAGCACGGATGCTGAATCACAACTACATCGGGACCGAGCACCTACTGCTGGGATTGATTCATGAAGGTGAAGGCGTCGCAGCGAAAGCCCTGGAGACAATGGGGCTGTCACTGGAGGCTGTCCGGGAACAGGTCGAAAACATCATCGGGCAGGGCCAACAGTCCCCGGCCGGGCACATCCCATTCACCCCGAGAGCGAAAAAGGTGCTGGAATTCTCCATGCGGGAGGCTCTCCAGCTAAACCATCCCTATATCGGCACTGAGCACATCCTGCTCGGCCTGATCCGAGAGGGTGAAGGCGTGGCCGCCCAGGTGTTGATCAAGCTGGGCGCAGACTTGAGCCGGGTGCGCAACCAGGTGCTGCAGATGCTCAGCGGCTACCAGGAGAAGCAGGCCGCTACCGCTGGCGCTCCCGAAGCCGGTCCGGCCCAATCCGGTTCGGCGATCCTGGACCAATTCGGGCGCAACCTCACCCAGGCGGCACGGGAGAACAAACTCGACCCAGTGATCGGCCGTCACAAAGAAATCGAACGAGTGATGACGGTCCTCTCCCGGCGGACCAAGAACAATCCGGTGCTGATCGGTGAGCCAGGCGTCGGCAAAACAGCCGTCGTGGAAGGCCTCGCCCAGGCGATTGTGCGCGGGGACGTGCCGGAGACCCTGCGAGACAAGCAGATTTACACCCTTGACCTGGGCGCTTTGGTGGCTGGCTCGCGCTACCGGGGCGACTTCGAGGAACGCCTGAAGAAAGTGCTCAAGGAGATCAAGACCCGGGGCGACATCGTCTTGTTCATTGACGAGATTCACACCCTAGTCGGCGCTGGCGCGGCCGAGGGCGCTATCGACGCCGCATCGATTCTGAAGCCGATGCTGGCTCGCGGCGAATTGCAGACTATCGGCGCAACCACGCTGGACGAGTACCGCAAGCACATCGAGAAGGACGCCGCGCTGGAGCGTCGTTTCCAGCCGATCCAGGTGTCCGAGCCGTCAATCGCGCTGACCATAGACATTCTGCGCGGGCTGCGGGACCGTTACGAGGCCCACCACCGCATCACGATCACTGACGGGGCGCTGACGGCGGCGGCCCAGTTGGCCGACCGTTACATCTCTGACCGCTTCCTGCCGGACAAGGCTATCGACCTGATCGATGAGGCGGGCGCGCGGCTGCGGATCAAGCGGATGACCGCGCCGCCCGACCTGCGTGAATTCGATGAGGAGATCGCCCAGGTGAAGCTCAGCAAGGAATCCGCCATCGACGCGCAAGACTTCGAGCTAGCCGCCCGGCTGCGTGACGACGAACGGAAGCTAAACCTCGCCCGCGCGGAGAAGGAAGAGGCTTGGAAAGTCGGCGACCAGGACATTCCGGCGGAAGTCGATGAGGAAGCCATCGCTGAGGTGCTGTCCGGAGCGACGGGCATCCCGGTCTTCAAGCTGACGGAGGAAGAGTCCGCCCGGCTGCTGCGGATGGAAGACGAGATCGGCAAACGGCTCATCGGCCAGCGTGACGCGGTGAAGGCGTTGGCCCGTTCGATCCGACGTACCCGCGCTGGTTTGAAAGACCCGAAGCGGCCATCCGGCTCGTTCATCTTCGCTGGACCGTCCGGCGTCGGCAAGACCGAGTTGACGAAGGCGCTCACCGAATTCCTCTTCGGTGACGAGGGTGCGCTGATCGCGCTGGACATGAGCGAGTACTCGGAGAAATTCGCCGTCACCAGGCTCTTCGGCTCCCCGCCAGGCTATGTCGGCTACGAAGAGGGCGGCCAGTTGACTGAGAAGGTGCGCCGCAAGCCGTTCTCCGTCGTGCTATTCGACGAGATTGAGAAGGCCCACCCCGATCTGTTCAACTCGCTGCTGCAAATCTTGGACGAGGGGCGTCTCACCGATGCCCAGGGTCGGGTGGTGGACTTCAAGAACACCGTCGTGGTGATGACGACCAACCTCGGCACCCGTGATATCTCCAAGAGCGTCAACCTCGGCTTCAGCCAGGTCGGTGACACCGAGGCCAGCTACGACAAGATGAAGGCCAAGGTCTCCGATGAGCTGAAGCAGCATTTCCGCCCTGAATTCCTTAACCGGGTGGATGAGATAGTGGTCTTCCACCAGCTCACCACCGGAGACATTGAGAAGATCGCCACGCTGATGGTCTCCCAGATCGAGGATCGGCTGCGCGACAAGGACATGGGCATCGAGTTGACGCAGGCGGCCAAGGAGCTTATCGCCCAGCGTGGTTTCGATCCAATCCTGGGGGCTAGGCCGTTGCGGCGGGCCATCCAGCGCGACATCGAGGACATGTTGGCGGAGAAGATTCTCTTCGCTGAGCTTAAGCCGGGTGAGATCGTCCTGGTGGATGTGGCTCCGGAAGGCTCTGATCAGCCGTTCACCTTCACCGGGGTGCCCAAGGGGCATACCCCTGAAGTCGCGGATGTGGTCGCTGAGGTCTGACAAAACGACTGTCAAACATACGTGTGGGCGAGGTTTCTCTTCGCCCACACGTATTTTTCTCAGTACCTGACGCTTCGAGCCGCCAAATGCCGATGTTACGGCGTTGGTGAGACCGTGGGTTCAGCCGGGGTCTGGCCCTGGTTTTCAAGCACGGCTTCTCGGAAACCTTTGATCTTACTGAGTTGGGCCTCGCTTAGCGGTTCGGCGAGGACCGTATAGCCTCCGAT
>JAISCH010000256.1 GCA_031265725.1 Propionibacteriaceae bacterium | reverse complement strand
ATTCAAGGGTGAACGCTGATCAAGTGACTGCTGAGGCGAAATCCAAGGCCGACGCGATGATCTCGGATGCCGAGCGCAACCGTCACGAATTGCTGAGCAAGCTGGAGAGCGAGCGCGACGAGCTCCGCGCCAAGGTGGAGCACCTGCACAGCTTCGAGAAGAATTACCGCAGTAATCTGACCACTCACATGGAGAAGCAGATCAAAGCTCTGGTCGAGGCGAAGCTGGAGCCGGACGATGTGCCCGCGCTGCTGAGTGAGCCGGCCCCGGAATCCGCCACGCCACGCCTTGACGCGTTGTTGGGTGAAGATAACTAAAGTGATACCCTCCCTCCTCATGGGTTGCAAGAGTTTTGGGAGTGACTATGGCTGCTGTTCGTAAAGCAAAGGCCCAGGAGTTGCCCTGTCTGCCGGTCGCGGCAGGCGAGGAGCCTTGGACTGCCGCAGAGGTCGAGGAAGTTCGTACCGAATTGACTGGCGATGTCGCCCGGATGGCCAAGGCGATCCAGGTCGCCGAGGCCGGTTTGGCCGATCTCTTCTCCGAGGGTTCCGACGGGGCCGGTCGGGACGCGGCTGATATCGGGTCGTCCAATTTTGAGCGCGATCAAGAGATGTCGCTGATGCAGAACGCTCGCGACATGCTGGAGCAGGCTCAACTGGCGTTGCGGCTGTTCGACTCCGGGAAGTACGGCTGGTGCGAGTCGTGCGGGAACCCGATCGGCAAGGACCGCTTGCTGGTGTTTCCCCGGGCGACGCTGTGCCTGGATTGCAAGCGGAGAGAGGAACGGCGATAACTATCGGTTGGAGCCGTGCGTCCGCCAGGCATGTCGGCATAGCAGTGATCATTGCGCTGATTGGTGTGGCGGTCGATCTCGGGACGAAGCTGGCCGTGCTGGCCTGGCTCGACCCGGCGCGTCCCATCCCGCTGCTGGGCGGGTTGGTGACGTTGCGGCTGACCCGCAATCCCGGAGCCGCATTCTCGATGGGAGAGTCGTTCACCCTGGTGTTCACCTGTTTTGCGATCCTGGCCCTGATTGCGATCTCGGGTTGGCTGCTGCCCAAAGTGCGGCACACCGGCTGGGCGGTCACCACTGGACTGCTGCTGGCCGGGATCACCGGGAATTTGATCGACCGGCTCTTCCGCGAGCCCGGCCCCTTTCGCGGAGAAGTGATCGACTTCATCCAATTGCCCTATTTCGCCATCTTCAACGTGGCCGACATCTGTATCACCTCCGCTGCGGTGCTGGTGATCTGGCTGTCGGTGGTCCGCCAGGTGTCACCGGCCGGGATCAGCTTGAGGAAAGATGCCTAGCACCTGGCTGGTGCCGGAAGGCCTGGAGGGAGAGCGGTTGGACGCCGCCGCCGCCCGGATCACCGGCCTGAGCCGGAGCCGGATCGAGGCGTTGATAGCCGACGGCGCGGTCAGCGTGGACTCGCGCCTGGTGGCCAAGTCGGAGCGGGTGCGGGCCGGTGAACTGTTGGAGATAGCACTGGACGAGGCTGCCAACACCCTCTCGGTGGTGCCTAGCGAAGTGGCCGGGATCGAGATCGTCTATGACGATGCCGACATCGTGGTGGTGGACAAACCGGCCGGGGTGGCTGCCCATCCCAGTCTGGGCTGGGACGGGCCGTCAGTGGTCGGGCATCTGGCTGCAGCCGGTTTCCGGATCTCCACTTCGGGCGCGGCGGAGCGGCAGGGGATCGTGCAGCGGCTGGACGTGGGCACGTCCGGGTTGATGGTGGTGGCCAAGAGTGAGACTGCCTATACCGTGCTGAAACGCGCGTTCCGCTCCCGGACGGTGGAGAAGACTTATCAAACCCTGGTGCAGGGCCATCCAGACCCGTTTGAGGGCACTATCGACGCCCCGATAGGCCGACACCCCGGTGCGGACTACAAAATGGCTGTGGTGGCCGGTGGAAGGCGTGCGGTGACGCATTACTCGATGTTGGAGGCGTTCCGTTCCACCACTTTGCTCCAGGTCGGGCTGGAGACCGGGCGCACTCACCAGATCAGGGTGCATATGCAGGCGATCCGGCATCCGTGCGTCGGTGATCCGACCTATGGGGGGGACCCGGTGTTGGCGGCCAAGCTCGGATTGGACCGGCAGTGGTTGCACGCGGTCCGGCTCGGCCTCGTCCATCCGACGCGGAATGAGCCGATGGTCTTCACCTCCAAACTGCCGGATGATCTGGCTGCCGCCCTTTTCCAAGTTCGTCACAACTCGTAGCAGTGATTCGGTAGTCTCTACCTGGACAGGACGCCTCGACTTTCTCCGGCCGCGCCGGTGGGTGTCCACAAGTGAGGAGTGATTGATGCGTAGGGCCAAGATTGTCTGCACCATCGGCCCGTCCACGGACAGCGCCGAGGCGATTCTGCAGCTCGGCCGGGCCGGTATGAACGTGGCCCGGCTGAATATGAGCCACGGTGACCACATCCTGCACACCAAGCGGGTGGGCTGGGTGCGCGACGCCAGCCGCGAATTGGGCCATCCCATCGGAATCCTGGCTGACCTGCAAGGCCCCAAGATCAGATTGGAGACCTTCCGGGACGGCCAGGCCGAGTTGGTGGCGGGGAACCAGTTCGTCATCACCACCCGGGAGGTCGAGGGCACTGCCGAGTGTTGCGGCACCACGCTGAAGACCCTGGCCAGCGATGTGTCGCCGGGGGAGCGAATCCTCATTGACGATGGCCGGATCGTGCTGGAGGCCACCGAGGTGACCGACACCGATGTGGTCACCAGGGTCGTCATCGGCGGGCCGGTCTCCGACCACAAGGGCATCAATCTGCCCGGCGTCGCTCTCAGCGTTCCGGCGCTCAGCGAGAAGGACGAATTGGACCTGCGCTGGGCGCTGCGGCACGGCGTGGACTTGGTCGCGCTCTCGTTCGTGCGCAAGGCCGAGGACATCGAGGGCGTGTACCGGGTCATGGAGGAGGAGGGCCGCCGGATTCCGGTGGTCGCCAAACTTGAGAAGCCGCAGGCCATTGAGAATCTGGCCTCGATCATCGACGCCTTCGACGCCTGCATGGTCGCCAGGGGCGATCTCGGGGTGGAGATGCCGCTGGAGGATGTGCCCAGTGTGCAGAAACAGATCATCGACCAGGCCCGGGCGTGGGCGAAGCCGGTCATCGTCGCCACTCAGATGCTCGAGTCGATGATCAGTTCGTACCGTCCGACCAGGGCGGAGGCCTCCGATGTGGCCAACGCCGTCCTCGACGGCGCGGACGCGGTGATGCTCTCCGGTGAGACAGCGGTGGGCGACTACGCTATCGAGGCGGTCGAGATCATGGAGCGGATCATCGTCAAGACTGAGCAGGACCTGGACCAGGTGCGGCGGATAGCTTGGGATCCGCACACGGTGTCCGGGGTCATCTCCAAGGCGGCGATAGAGGTGGCCGAGCAGATGGAGGCCAAGTACCTGGCCGCTTTCACTATTTCTGGCGACACCCCGCACCGCTTGGCCAGGCTGCGTTCCCACGTCCCGATCATGGCTTTCACGCCGCTGCCGCAGACCGCGAATGAGTTGACCCTCTGCTGGGGGGTGCGCAGCTATGTGACCCCGGAGTACACCAATATGGACGCCATGGTCGACTCGGTGCAGCAGGCGTTGACCGAGCTGGGCCTGGTCGCCAGCGGGGATCGCGTGGTGATCGTGGCCGGGAATCCGGGCCGGCGTACCCAGCAGACGAATTCTTTGCGCATCTATGAGATGAACTAGCCCGGCGCGCTGAGCGGTTTTGACGAGATATTAGGCGCGGGGTTCGCTGAAACCTGTGGATAGCCGAATACTTATCCACAATTTTCGCTGTCCACTTTGCTGCCGCCGTTTTGGCGGGCATCGTGGCGCTATGGCAAAGAAAGTCACCGCCGGGCAATTGCTGAGTGCGGACGAAGAGGCCGAATTGGCCCAGGCTATTGAGGCCGGGGTGTTGGCCAAGGCGATATTGGACGGCGGTTGCGGAGTCTTGGTGGCCGCCAGCGTCGAGGAATTGGCCGCGCTGGCGCGCTGCGGGAGAGAGGCTTGGCGCAGGTTCCTGCTGGCGAATGTGCGACTGGTGGCGATGATCGCCCATCGGGAGGCGAAACGCGGTCGCCTCGATGTCGAGGAATTGTTCCAGGAGGGTTTTGTGGCCCTGGCGGACGCGCTGCGCCGGTTCGACTACCGGCGCGGCCGGTTCACCACCTACGCCTTCCCCAGCGTGCGCCACCAGATCGCCACGGCGGCCTG
>JAISCH010000206.1 GCA_031265725.1 Propionibacteriaceae bacterium | reverse complement strand
AGTATCTGACGAAACGGCGCTTGGGCACGGCCTGCTCTCTTGGACAGCGACGACTCGCTGAAACTCCCCTTAGTTGACGACCTCTACCGCCCCGCCGCCCAGCGACAAGAACGAAACGGCCGGACAGGTTTCCCCGTCCGGCCGTTCGTCTAAGAGATCGCGCCAATAGCTGGCTTGACTCGCAACGAGATAATGGCGCGCTGGCCGCGTTGTCGTCAATCGACGTAGATCCGCTACGCCTCTTTCCTCCGCCTTGCCAGCACACCATTCTCCCGCCGCTCGCTTAACCAGCAACCTATTGGCGCAACCTCTAACTGATGGCTTACTCAGTCACCACATCTAGGCGGTCGATCAGCTTCTGCAGCAATTCGACAGCCTCGTCCGGGATGACTGTGCCGGGAGGATAGATGGCGTCGGCGCCAGCGGCCCGAAGCTCATCGAAATCCTGCGGCGGGATGACGCCGCCGACGACGATCATCATGTCTGGACGGCCGAGCTTGTCCAATTCCTTGCGCAGCTCGGGCACCAGGGTCAGATGGCCAGCGGCCAGCGAGGACACCCCGACCACATGCACGTCGGATTCGACAGCCTGCCGGGCGGCCTCCTCCGGGGTCTGGAAGAGCGGGCCGACATCGACGGTGAAACCGATGTCCGCGAAAGCCGTGGAGACGACCTTCTGGCCCCGGTCATGGCCGTCCTGGCCCATCTTGGCGACCAGGATACGCGGGCGTCGTCCGGCGATCTCCTCGAACTGGGTGACCAGCTTGCGGGCCTCCTCCATCGCCGTCCCCTTTCCGTATTCAGCGCTATAAACCCCAGAGATTGTCCGGATCTGGGCCTGGTAACGCCCGAAAACCTTCTCCAGCGCGGTGGATACCTCGCCCACCGTCGCCTTGTTCCGCATCGCGTCAACGGTCAGCTTGAGCAGGTTGCGCTCCGGGTCGGTCGGGTCGGGATTGCCAGCGGACCAAGTCAGCTTGTCCAACGAAGCCTGCACTGCCTCCGGATCGCGCTCAGCACGCAACCGCTCTAGCTTGGCGATCTGCTCTTCGCGCACCTTGCGGTTGTCCACCTTCAGCACTTCCGGCGTCTGGTCGTTCTCGACAATGTACTTGTTCACGCCGATGAGCGGCTGACGACCGGAGTCGATCCGGGCCTGGGCCTGGGCGGCCACCTCTTCGATCCGCATCTTGGGCAGACCCTGCTCGATGGCCTTGGCCATGCCGCCCAGCGCCTCGACCTCTTGGATGAGCTCCCAGCCATTCTTGGCGACCTGATAGGTGAGCCATTCCACATAGGCCGAACCGGCCCAAGGATCGACCGTCTGCGTGGTGCCCGACTCCTGCTGGATGAACAACTGGGTGTTCCGGGCAATGCGGGCGGAGAAGTCAGTCGGCAGCGCGATGGCCTCGTCCAACGAGTTAGTGTGCAACGACTGGGTGTGCCCCTGGGTGGCGGCCATCGCCTCCAAACAGGTGCGCGCGACATTGTTGTAGACATCCTGGGCGGTCAGCGACCAGCCAGAGGTCTGCGAATGCGTGCGCAGGCTCATCGACTTCGGATTCTTCGGCCCGAATTGCCGCACCAGCCGTGCCCAGAGCATCCGGGCGGCGCGATACTTGGCGACCTCCATGAAGAAGTTCGTCGAGACCGCCCAGAAGAACGACAGCCGGGGCGCGAACTGGTCGACCTTCAGGCCCACCGACTCACCGGCGCGGATATATTCCACCCCGTCAGCCAGCGTGTAAGCCATCTCCAGGGTCGGTGTGGCACCGGCCTCCGACATGTGATAGCCGGAGATCGAGATCGAGTTGTACTTCGGCATATTCGCGCTGGTGAACGCAAAGATATCCGAGATGATCCGCATCGATGGGGCCGGAGGATAGATGTAGGTGTTGCGCACCATGAACTCTTTGAGAATGTCGTTCTGGATGGTGCCACCCAACTGCGCGAGTTGCACGCCCTGCTCCTCGGCGGCGACGATGTAGAGGGCGAGGATCGGCAACACCGCGCCGTTCATCGTCATCGAGACCGTCATCTGGTCGAGCGGGATGCCGTCGAAGAGCTGGCGCATGTCCAGGATCGAGTCGATGGCCACCCCAGCCATGCCAACATCACCGGTCACCCGAGGATTGTCGGAGTCATAGCCACGGTGCGTGGCCAGGTCGAAGGCCACCGAGAGACCTTTCTGACCGGCGGCCAGGTTGCGCCGATAGAAGGCGTTCGACTCCTCAGCGGTGGAGAACCCGGCGTACTGACGGATCGTCCAAGGCTGGTTGACGTACATGGTGGCGTATGGCCCGCGCATGAACGGCGGGATGCCGGGGAAGGTCTTCAGGAAGTCCAAGCCCTGATAGGCGGACTCGTCGTAGACCGGCTGGACCGGTACGCCGTCGGGAGTCTCCCACGGGGTACCGAAACCCGGGATGGACGAGGTGAGCGCGGCGAATCGCGCGGCGGCGTCAACCGGGGGCTGGCCTGCGCCCAAGCCCAAATCAGTGAAGTCTGGAAGGCTCATTTGGCTGCTCCAATCTTGTCCAGAGTCGCGGATAGGAAGGCGACCACATCCATTCCGTCAAAGATTTCGCCGTCGATGACCGAATCAGCCTCATCAGAGCCAGTCTCGGTCTTCCGGCCAGCGATATAGACAGTCCCCACCCCAGCGGCTTTCAGCGCCTTGGCGACCGGAATCGCCTGCTCGGCGTAGACCTTCGCCGAAGACGCCAGCACGACGCAATTCGCGCCAGCGGCCTTGACTTGGGCGACGACCTCCTCCGGCGTGCCGCCCTCGGACTGGGGCTGGGCGATCCCAGCCACCGCCAACAGCGGCTTGGTGAAGCCTTCCCGTCCGCCGAAGTCGCGCCGTTCGCCCAGACAGGCCAGGAACACCTGCGGCTTGGGGTCGGACTTGGCGGAGCGGTCCCGCATCGCCTCGAAGACCTCCGCGTCCCGGTGCCAAGCCAGCCCTGCACGTTCCGGAGCAGTTGGCCGGGGACGCACGTCGATGGCGACTTCCTCATCGCGGGGGAACATCGATACCCCGGTGATCGGAAGCTTGCGGGTGGCGAGCCGCTTGGCCCGCTCGGCATTCACCGTGTCAATGGCCTTGGCGGCCTCGCCTGACGTCATCCAGGAGATCATCCCGCCAGCGGCCTCGATCTGCTGGAACAGCGCCCAAGCCTTCTCCGCGAGTTGGTCGGTATAGGACTCCACGAAATACGCGCCGCCAGCCGGATCGTTCACCCGGCCGACATTCGCCTCTTCGGCAGTCAGCAATTGGATGTTACGAGCCATTCTGCGGGAGAAATCGGTGGGCAGGCCATGAGCGGTGTCGAAGGGCAGCACGGTGATCGACTCGGCCCCGCCCACCGCTGCGGCGAAGCAGGCGATGGTGTTGCGGAGCAGATTCACGTAGGTGTCGTCCCGGGTGATCATCCGCCAGGACGTGACGGCGTGCTGGACAGCGCCACGCTTATCAGCGGGAACCCAGCAAGCCTCTCCGATCCGGTCCCAGACTCGGCGGAAAGCCCGCAGCTTGGTGATCGAGGTGAATTGATTTGCATTGACCGCGACCCGGAAGTCTATCTGCGACATCGCATCTTCCGGGCTGACTCCGGCGGCCTCCAAAGCGCGCAGGTAAGCGACTCCAGTGGCAGCGGCGATGGCCACTTGCTGGACCTCGCCGGCACCGGCGTTGTCGTAAGGCAGCAGGTCCACACAGATCGCCCGCATCCCGGGCGCTTCCCGCAGACAGGCGTTGACCCAGTCAGCCAGCCAATCGACCTCCGGGACGCCGCCATTGACGGCGGCCAAGCCGATCGGGTCGAGCCCGAGGCTGCCCTTGGCGTCAGTC
>JAISCH010000186.1 GCA_031265725.1 Propionibacteriaceae bacterium | reverse complement strand
AAGGTGCGCCCGGAGCCGATGAATAGCGCGGCCAGGTAGCAGCCCGGCAGTGCCACAGCGATAGCAGTGAGAATCCAGGAATCGACGCCGGGAGCGATCAGCGAGAGGCTGGCCAAGTGCAAGAGCAGCACTGGCACCCCGATCTTCAACAGATTGCGCACCAAGGCCCGGATGAGATTCACCCGGCCGCCATCCGCGCCGACCACGCGGAGGCCGAAATAGCGTTTGCCCATCGTCCCTTGCTTGGGGCTTGCCTCCCAGACCGCGAAAACAGCGAGCGCCGGAATGCCAACACTGGTGCCGATGATCGCTTGGACCACAGTTGTGGTGAGACCCCTCGTCCAACCCAGCCAATCGGCGGCGAAGAAAACGCCGATCACGACGACGGCCCAAGCCAGCACCAGGGCAACATCGATCAAACCCGCTATCAGCCGCCGACGCACCATGAGCTAAGCGTACGCCCGACCCTGCTCAACCAAGTGGGCCAAAACTCACTCCGCGCGCGGTCAATTCAGCCTCTCCCCCGTCTTCAGCGGTCAACACCCACAGCCCGCGCGGGGTGACGGCCACGGTGTGCTCCCAGTGGGCCGCCAGACTATGATCCCTGGTGACCACTGTCCACTCGTCGTCCAAGGTCGAGGTCGCCGGTGATCCCAAGGTGATGATCGGCTCAATGGCCAAGCACATGCCCTGCACTATGCGCGGACCTTTCCCCGCCCGCCCATAGTTGGGCACGTCGGGTTCCATATGCATCTGCGTGCCGATCCCATGTCCGGTGAATTCACGGACGATGCCGTAGCCCTTCCGACGGATGCGCAGTGCGGACTCGATGGCTGCGGAGACATCCCCGATCCGGCGACCGGCCCGCACAGCGGCGATCCCGTCCCACAGTGCGCGACGGGTGTCAGTGCTGAGCGCCGCTGCGGCGGCTCCGACTTCCCCGACCGCGACGGTACGGGCCGAGTCGCCATGCCAGCCCTGGTACTCCGCGCCGAAGTCGATCGAGACCAGATCGCCGGCAACGAACGGCCGGTCATCCGGGATGCCGTGGACGACTTGGTCGTTCACCGAAATGCAAGTGACGGCGGGAAAGGGCGGCAACCCGCTCTGCCCGCCATAACCGAGGAATGACGAGGTGGCTCCGGCCCGGGCCAGTAATTCCTGGGCGAGGGCGTCCAATTCGCGCGGAGTGGTTCCAGGCTTGCACCGCCTAGCCAACTCGTCCAGGATGCGGCTGACGATCAACCCGCTGGCCCGCATCGTCCGAAGCTGGTCCTCGGTTTTGAGTTGGGAGGTGCTCCGCCGCAGCATTCAGGAGAGCTTCGCGTCCAACGCGCTGGTGATCCGCTGGGCGACTTCCGGGATAGCCCCGATGCCGTCCACCTCGACCAGCAGGCCACGCTCACGATAGATGGCCAGCAGCGGGTCGGTGGCCTCGTTGTAGACCGCCATCCGATGCTTGATCGTCTCCTCGTTGTCGTCGGCCCGGCCCTCAATCTCGGCCCGCTTCAGCAGCCGGGCGATGAGCGGTTCCTCGGCGGCGACCAAGGAGATCACCGCGTCGATGGCTGTGCCGGTGCCGGCCAACACTTTGTCGAGGGATTCGACTTGGCCGAGCGTGCGCGGGTAGCCGTCGAGCAGCCAACCGTTAGCCGCGTCGGCTTCCGCCAACCGGTTCTCCACGATGGAGTCGGTGATCTCGTCGGGGACGTAGCCGCCGATCTCCATGATCCGGGCGACCTCCAGGCCGAGCGGGGTTTCGTTCTTGACATTGGCCCGGAAGATGTCTCCAGTGGAGATAGCCGGAATTCCGTAGTGAGCGGCAATGTCTTTGGCCTGGGTGCCCTTCCCGACTCCGGGTGGGCCCATGATGAGTAGTCTCATCTGAGAAATCCTTCGTAGTTGCGCTGTTGTAGCTGGCTCTGTATCTGTTTAACGGTATCAAGGCCGACGCCGACAATGATCAAAATGGACGTTCCACCGAAGACGAACTTCGACTGGGTATTGAACAGGATGAAAGCCAAGTTCGGGATGAGCGAGATGAAGGCCAGATAGAGGGAGCCGGGGAAGGTCAGCCGGTTCAGCACATACTTCAGATAGCGCGAGGTCGGCCCGCCCGCCCTGGTGCCAGGGATGAAGCCGCCATACTTCTTCATATTGTCAGCCACCTCGTCGGAGTTGAAGGTGATCGAGACATAGAAGTAGGCGAAGCCGATGATCAGCAGCGCGAAGACGACCGAGTAGACCCAGCCCTCGCCGCTGGCCAGGTTGGCGGAGATCCAAGCGGCTATCGGATTCGGGTTGCCATCGGCGTCCAACGGCTGGAATTGGGCATAGAGCATCGGTAAGTAAAGGATTGACGAGGCGAAGATGACTGGGATGACACCGGCCTGGTTGACTTTCATCGGAATATAGGTGGTGGTCCCGCCGACAAGTTTTCGGCCGACCATCCGTTTCGCGTACTGCACCGGAACGCGCCGCTGGGCCTGCTCCATGAAGATGACACCGGCCATCACGCCCAAGCCGATGAGCAGGACGATGATGAACATGATCCAGCCCTCAGCCTCGCTGGAGCGGGATTCTTTGATCCCCCACAATGAAGCCGGGAATTGCGCCGCGATCTGGGTGAAGATCATCACTGACATGCCGTTGCCGACGCCACGGTCGGTGATCAATTCGCCCAGCCACATGATCACGCCGGTACCGGCGGTCATGGTCAGGATCATCACAATGATCGGGAACAGGCTCGCGTCATAGACCAAGTCGCGGTTGCAACCCTGGAAGAGCTGCTTGTTAACCGCCAGGGTGACGAAGGCGGTGGAGTTGAGCACCGCCAGCATCAGCGTCAAGTAACGGGTGTACTGGGTGATCTTCGCCGTGCCGGACGCACCCTCTTTCTTCAGCGCCTCCAACCGGGGGATGACCACGGTCAGCAACTGCAGGATGATGGACGCGGTGATATAGGGCATGATGCCGAGGGCGAAGATCGCCAACTGCAACAAGGCCCCACCGGAGAACAGGTTGATCATGGAGTACAGCCCAACGGCGTCTCCAGCGGCAGCTTCAACGCGACAGGCGTTGACGTTCACCATGTTCACGTTTGGGGTGGGGATAACCGACCCAGCCCGGAAGATAGCAAGAATCATCAGCGTGAAGAGAATCTTCTTGCGCAGGTCCGGTGTCCGCAGGGCATTCCCGAAAGCAGACAGCATCCTAAATCTCCTTAACCGTGCCGCGTCAGCTCAGCACACAACCTGTCAGACTCTACCAAGTGTTGAGCAGAATCGCCTCTTTTCAGCGCCTTTCGCGCCCTTTTGGACCCCCAACAGTCCCGTTTGCCGAGATTACCAGTCCCACAAAGCCGCCCGGACCCCGGCCGAGGAAGCCAAGGAGTCTGCTGGGGCTTGCCTAACTAAGGATACCGAGGGGGACGATGTTCTCGATGGTGAAAGGGAGGGGATGGATATCGCAGGCGGGCAGGACGAAGAGGAGCAGCAGGCCGACCGCCAGCAACAGGGTCAGGATGGAGACGATCCGATTGAACGGGTGGGTTCCCCGACGGTCCTTGGGGACGCGCAGGATCGGCAGGATGATGTAGTCCATCAACGAACTCAACACCCAGAAAAATACTCCCACGGCCGCCACCGCCAAGAGGGTAGCGATAATGGCCACCCCTATCGGATTGTCCAAAGGAATATTCATCTTGGCAATGGTGTTGGAATACACGCCCCGTCCTCGCCTCTACTACCTATTGGTGAGTCTGCCAGTCCGGCC
>JAISCH010000143.1 GCA_031265725.1 Propionibacteriaceae bacterium | reverse complement strand
CTGCACGGATGCCAACTGTTACTGCCCATTGATGGCGGAAAATTGGGACTGGGGCACTTGCAACGGGTCTTCTTCGTGGAGGCTGACGGTCCCCGGCAGCGCAAAGTCCAGCTTCGGGTGTTGGGGCAATGAGTACCGCATCAGTGGGCACCATCCGGCGCGAAGTCGTCTCACTGAGAACGACGCCGGGCGAGTGGGACTGTATAGACGTGACGGATCAGCTAGATGAAGCTGTACGGCTGACTGAAGGCTTTGCGTTGATCCACACCCCGCACACCTCTGCGTGCATTCTGATAGGAGAAAATGACGACGAACTCATGCTCGACTACCACCGAGTCTGGGGTACCTTACTCGCTGCCGGGCGGCCATATTTACACACCAGCCATGGCCATCTCAGTGGTGAGGCGCATGTCTTCTGCGCTTTGCATGGACCCCAAGTTGTGCTCCCTATCGCTGGAGGGAAACTGGCATTGGGCAAGCTGCAACGGATTTTCTTCGTTGATCCCACCGAAGGCCCGCGTGATAGAGACATCTGGGTGTACTCCTTCGGTTCCAGCAGTCCGGTTCAGGCCAGTAGTGAGTAGTCGCTGATCTCATCGGGTTGGATCGTTGCAAATCCGCTGTGGTAATTGATCGGTGTTGACCAAAGGGTGCTTGTTGTCGGAGGCGTCAGATAAGGTTTAGTCGTGACTAGGCGCGTGGCAGTGATAGTGCATAGGTCGCGTCCGGCAGCGGTTCAGGCGGCGGCGGAATTCGTCGCGGGATTGTGCGGACAGGGCTTCGTCTGCTTGATGGATGCGGCGGATGCTGAGGTGGCCGTTGCGGATGGACGAATGGCGATTGAGCCGCTGGACAGTGCGAACAGCGGCGATTGTGAATTGGCGGTCGTTTTTGGCGGCGACGGGAATATCTTGCGCAGCGCGGAGTGGGCGTTGCCGCGTCAGGTGCCGGTGCTGGGGGTCAATCTGGGCCATGTCGGCTTCCTGGCCGAGTTGGAATCCGCAGATTTGGGGACGTTGATCGAGCGGGTGGTCAAGAAGGATTACCAAGTCGAGCGGCGGCTCACTGTCGAATGCGTGCTCCGCGATGCTCCGGGTGGGGAAGAGTTGTGGCGGTCCTTCGCCGTGAATGAGTGCTCCATTGAGAAGAAGACCCCGGAGCGCATGCTCGAAGTGCTGGTGCGGATCGACGACCGTCCGCTGTCGCGCTGGGCGACGGACGGAGTGTTGGTGTCGACGCCGACCGGCTCCACGGCCTACGCCTTCTCCGCGCACGGGCCGGTGATCTGGCCAGCGGTGGAGGCGTTGCTGCTGGTGCCGCTGAGCGCGCATGCTCTGTTCAACCGGCCGTTGGTGCTCGGTCCGGACACTGTGGTGAAGGTGGAGATTCTTCCGGCCACACCGGACGGCCTGATCTGGTGTGACGGGCGGCGCACTGCAGAGATCGCCGCTGGTATGGAATTGGAGGTCCATGCTGGGACGAGCCGTTTGCTGCTCGCCCGGACCAGTGAGCAGCCTTTCGTCACCCGGTTGGTGCGCAAATTCGACCTGCCGGTCGCTGGCTGGCGAGGTGCGGCTGAGCGAGATGAGATCTATGCTCACTGAATTGCGGATAGCCGATTTGGGCGTGATCGGCGAGGCTTCCATCGCTCCCAGCGCCGGTTTCACCGTGGTGACCGGGGAGACTGGGGCGGGCAAGACGATGATCGTCTCCGGGTTGTCGCTGCTCACCGGGGTGAAAGCCGATCCGAGGTTGATCCGGGTCGGAGCATCCCGTGCTCTGGTGGAGGGACGCTGGGCGTTGACTGCCGCACAGGCGGCGGTAGCGGGTGAATTGGGCGCGGAGTTGGAGGATGTCGATCCGGATTCCCCGCCCTGTCCAACTGTTGCCGGTGGCGCGGAAGTGCTCGTCTCCAGACAGGTGACGCCGAGTCGTTCCCGGATGACGATCGGGGGCGCGCAAGTGCCGATCAGCCAAGGCGCGGATTCAGTGGGCGAATGGGTGACCATCCACGGCCAGTCCGAACAGATGCGGCTGGGCACGCCGCAGCGCCAGCGGGAGGTGTTGGACGCCTACGCTGGCCCTGCGCTGGCAGAGGTGATGGTGCGCTACCAGCGGAATTTCGCTGAGCGGCAACGCGCGGCTCAGCGGTTGGACGAGTTGCTGACGCAGGACGCGGAGCGGACGCGGGAGCTGGGCATGCTGCGTTTCGGATTGGAGGAGATCGGCAGAGCCGATCCCGAGCCTGGCGAGGATTTGGCCCTGGCCGCAGAGGCGAAGCGGTTGCAGGCCGTGGACGATCTGCGGCTGGCCGCCAAGCGGGCCGCAGTGGCATTGAGCGGTGACGCCGATGACTACGCCGTCGATGGGGTTGACGCGCTGGCGTTGGTGGCCAAGGCCGGTAAAGCACTGGCTCCGGCGCAGGGTGACGATCCGCGCTTGGCACAGATCGCTGCCGTTCTGGCCGATGCGGCGGCCGGTTTGACCGAGGCCGCCTCTGGGCTGGCGAGTTATCTGGACCGGCTTGAGGCCGATCCGGTCCGGCTGGAGTGGATAGCCTCTCGCCGGGCTGAATTGCAGACGTTGACCCGAAAATACGGCCCAGGGATTGATGATGTGCTGGCTTGGGCTGACAAGGCCGCGCAGCGGGTGTTTGAATTGGACTCCAGCACGGAACTCATCGAGTCGCTGCGGGAGCTGCTGTCCGGATTGGACGAGACGCTGGCCCGCGACGCCAGCCAACTCACCGAATTCCGGGAAAAGGCTGCCGCCGAGCTTGCTGGGCGCACCCAGGCCGAGCTAGCCGCTTTGGCTATGCCGCAAGCCGAATTGCGCTTCCAACTCGCCCGGCTCGCGGAGTTGGGGCCGTATGGGCAAGACCAGGTGCAGTTGCTCTTCACCGCCAATCCGGGCTCTGCTCCCGGCCCGCTCGGCAAGGTCGCCTCGGGTGGGGAGTTGTCGCGGGTCCGGTTGGCGCTGGAGGTGGTTTTGGCATCGTCCGGGCAGACCCTGCCACCAGATGAGGACTCGACTGCGACTAATGGCAAGCTGAAGCCCCGGCCGCGAACCGCCGACGCGGACTCCGCACGAGACTTGCCTGTGACGGCTGATCCGGCCGCTGGCAGCCAGACTTTTGTCTTCGATGAGGTTGACGC
>JAISCH010000135.1 GCA_031265725.1 Propionibacteriaceae bacterium | reverse complement strand
GGTCAATGGGTGAGTTGGTCACCGACGCCAAAGTGCGCGCCACCCTGGAAGCCTTGCGCCAAGACAGCGTGGGCGCGGGCATCCTCGATCCACTGTTGGAGATCGAGGGAGTGACCGACATCCTGGTCAACGGTCCCGGACATGTCTATTTCGACCGGGGCCGGGGGCTGGAATTGTCCACTGTCCAATTCAGCGACGACCAGGCAGTTCGGAAACTCGCTGTGCGGCTGGCGGCCTCCGTTGGCCGCAGGCTCGACGAGGGCAGTCCCTTCGTTGACGCCCGGCTTCCGAACGGAGTGCGCGTGCATGCGATCCTGAGCACGCTCACCGATTGCGGCACCTGCCTCTGCCTGCGCGTCCCGAAAAAACTCCAACTCACCTTGGATGATTGGGTGGCCAACCAGACGATGAGCAGCCAGGCCGCTGTGCTCCTGCGCCGCATCGTCGAGCGGAAACGGGCGTTCCTGGTCACCGGCGGCACCGGCTCAGGGAAGACGACGCTGCTGGGCACCCTGCTCGGGATGGTCGATCCGAGTGAGCGCATCGTGATCGTGGAGGATTCGCGGGAGCTGGCTCCCAACCATCCGCATTGCCTGCGGTTGGAGAGCCGGACAGCCAACACTGAGGGGATCGGTCTGGTGACGATGACTGATCTGGTGCGCCAAGCCCTGCGGATGCGCCCGGACCGGGTGGTGGTGGGTGAGGTGCGCGGCCCGGAATTGGCCGATTTGCTGACCGCGCTCAACACTGGGCACGAGGGCGGTGCCGGTACCGTCCACGCCAACTCAGCCGCCGACGTGCCAGCCCGGTTGGAAGCGCTGGCCGGGCTGGGCGGGATGAACCGCGAAACACTCCATTCCCAGCTCGAAGCGGCTTTGGACGTGCTCATTCACATCCGCCGCCTCAACGGGGGCCGTCGCTGGGTGGATGAGATAGCGGTCATCCAACTCCACAACGGCCTGTGCCGGGCGGTCTGCGCGGTTCGCTTCGACCCGGTTGACGGCTTGCGCCGGGAGTTCGGATTCGCCCAATTGGAGAGGCTGGTCTGCTGATGCCCGGATTGGCCGCAATCATGGCAGCCGCCGCCGTCTGGCTGCTCATCCCGCCCAAGGCCAAAGCCAGCCGGTTGAAACCATTGGTGCGGTTCCGGCAACGCGCCCCGGCACTGCGGAAGAGCTGGCCGCTGCTGCTCGGCCTGGGGTTGGCCGTGCTGCTCGGGGCGGCGGGACACCTGGCTGTCGGACTGGCGGCCGGACTCGTCGCGCTGACTGTCGCCAGCACGGTCCAATCCAGCCTGAGCCGAAGAGCCGCCCAGAAACGTTCGGCGCGAGTCCTGGCTGGCTGCCGCCAACTAGCCGGTCTGCTCCGGCTCGGTCAGATGCCAGTACAGGCACTTGAGGTGGTGGCCGCCGATAATCCGCTCTACGCCGAGTCATTCGCGGTGGCGAGGGTAGGCGGGGAGTTGGCGACGACGTTCCGGCGCTTGGGGACGGTGGCCGGTCAGGAGGGCCTGCTCCGGCTCGGCATGGCTTGGGAGGTCTCCGCGACCACCGGGGCCTCGCTGACTTCCACGCTGGACGGACTGGTGAAAACCATGTCGGCCGCTGCGGAGACCCAGCAGACTGTCGCCGCTGAGCTATCCGCTCCCCGCGCGACCAGCCGCCTGCTCGCCGGGCTTCCACTGGTCGGGATAATGCTGGGATTCGGCATGGGCGGCGATCCGGCGACCTTCCTCACTGGCACGCCGTTCGGCCAAGTCGTGCTGGTGGTCGGCGTCGGACTGGCCTGCGCCGGAGTGTTTTGGAGCGAAAGAATCGCCAATGATTAGCTTGGCCGCGATCATGGCAGCTATCGCTGTCTGGGGGTGGCACGGCCGCAACGCCGTCGAGCGGCTTCGTCCAGGACTCGCTGGACGAGAGGTGCGCAGGCTGTGGCGCAGCCTGACCACTTGGTTGGGCCGCATTCCCACCACTGCCCGGCTCAGCCGTGCCCAGGCGGTCAAGGACGAGATTCCGACGATCTGCGAATTGCTGGCCGTCTGCTTGGACACTGGGCTGCCCTTGCGCAATGCCGTCCGGGCCTTGCTGCCAGTGTTCACCGGCCCGGTCCATACCGCCTTGGCCCAGGTGGACGCCAGAGTCCGGCTCGGGGTGGACGAGGCATTGTCCTGGAGCGAGCTCCGCGATGAGCCGGGCTGGCAAGAGCTGGCCGACGAATTGAGCCGGGCCGCTGCCAGCGGGGTCGGCATAGCGACAGCATTACGGGAGCTGGGAGCCAGCGCCCGGACCTCGGCCGCCGCCGAGGCGCATGAGCGCGCCCGAAGCGTCGGCGTGCGCAGCGTGCTCCCATTGATGGTCTGCTTCTTACCCGCCTTCATGCTGCTCGGCATCGTCCCGATAATCGGCGGAGTCATCTCAAGTCTTTGGTGAGCGGAGCGCGACTTGCTCTCTCTCGATCAGAGCCAAAGCGATTCGCAGCAAGTAGCGCCCTGGCATCTGCGCGGGCAAAAACGTTGAAGATATCCACAGCTTTCGCGGCACTTGAGATCAATATCCACAGCCCCAGAATTCGAGTGCAAATTCAGCCACCCGCTCCACATAATTCCAACTGCGAACACTCGCAAAGCTGAAAGGAAAGAATATGCCTGCAACCTGGTTGGATCAATACGATGAGCGCGGCATGACCACTGCGGAATACGCCGTCGGCACAGTCGCATCCGTAAGTATCGTCGGTATCCTCATCGCCATCATCCAAAACCCGGCTTTCCGGGAATTGGTCATGAATCTGGTCGGCCTGCTCTTCGATCTAATCGTCAGGGCGATGGGTGGCTGAGCCAGCCAAGTCCTGTTGGGGGCGGCCCAGGCAACTGCTGACCGCCCCCACCAAGACTAGGCACCCCTCCCCGGAACTGGAACCCAGTTCCATCCCGCAAAGTTGGCGAAAGCCCCGAACAGCCCATCCGCCAACGTTTCAGACGCCAAGTTAGCTAGAAACAAGTGAGCTAGGAAAGAGAGCAATCATGACAGCGACCATTCGCCCTAAGGATCAACGCGGCATGGTGACCGCAGAGCTGGCCTTCGCCTCCCTCTTCGCGGCTGGATTCGTCATCCTATTGGCTTGGGTGGTCACCTTGTTGATGCTCTTGGCCACCTGTCAGGCGACTGCTGGCGAAGTCGCCCGGCAAGAGGCTCGCGGCGACCACGCAGCCGTGCGGCAGGCAATCGCCGACGCCCCGCCCGCCGCTGAAGTGGAAATCTTCCGCACTGGTGGGAGCGTGCGCGTCCAGGTGAGCTTGGCCGCCCGGCCTTGGGCGAGTTGGCTGCCCGCCGTGCCACTGCAAGCACAGGCGCAAGTCTTGGCGGAGAGCGGGTGAGCAAGGTATGCGCGACGAGAGGGGTTCGGGAACCGTTCTGATCATGGCCGCGATCATCATCGGCTGTTTGTTGGCAGTCGCGCTCTTGGGCGGCGGCGCGTACTCGGCCCGGCTGCAACAGGTGAGCCAGGCAGCCGACCTGGTGGCCATCTCGGCTGCCGAGAAAGACTGCGCAGCAGCTAAAGGCGTGGCGGAGCGCAATCAGGTAAAGCTGGAGAGTTGCCAATACCACGGCGACGCTTTCGACCAGGTGGTCAGTGTGACGGTGGCGGCGGATTTCGCCATTTTCGGGCTGAGTCATCAAGTGACCCAACTGGCCTATGCTGGACGACTGGCCAAGTAGCCAGATGGCCGCGCCACTCGTCCACTCCATCGGGAAGGGATTGGCCAAAACCAGGGCTGATTGAAAAGCACTAAACTAAATTTGCCGGGGCCAGCATAATGAAGTTAGAGGTTGCGCCAATAGGTTGCGAGTCAAGTTACCTATTGGCGCGATCTCTAAATCCGCTAGCGACAGCAAAGGTGGTGAAATGGCCGGAAAAGATTCAGCCGATCCCTTCT
>JAISCH010000093.1 GCA_031265725.1 Propionibacteriaceae bacterium | reverse complement strand
GAAGGGATTCGTCACCACCCCGCTCCAGGAGATGCTGGACAACAACGTCCCCATAGCTGAGACGATAGCCATCGGGCCGCCGTTGATGATGCGGGCGGTCTCCGAGCTGACCAAGCGCTACAACGTCCATTGCACAGTCAGCGTCAACTCGATCATGGTCGACGCGACTGGCATGTGCGGGGCCTGCATGGTGCCGATCATTGAGAACGAGAAGCTGGTCCGCAGGCACGCTTGCATCGACGGCCCCGAATTCGACGCCCACAGCATCGACTGGGCCAAATTCCTGCCCCGCTTCAACCTGTTCAAGACTCAGGAATTGGTCAGCCGCGAACGGGCGCACGCCGCCTGACCCGCGCACAATCCAGGTATTGCCCCAGCCGAGGTTCGGTTGGGGCAATACTTTTTGGAGGTTTTCCACAAAACATCCGGCTTCGCTTAGATGGCGGAAATCAGCGCTGGACATTGCCCAGCAGAGTAAGCTACGGTAGCGTAACTTACGGTTCCGTCAACTAAGGAGCTAAAACATGGTAGGGCGGCCTCCCAGCAAATCCACCGCTGCCATCCGTGCGGCAAGGGATTTCCTCTTCAGCACCCCCGACTACGAAGCTGCGGTCAGCGGTTTCAAGTGGCCGGAGCTGTCCCACTTCAACTTCGCGTTGGAGTGGTTCGATGTTGTCGCCGCCGAGCACCCCGACCGTCCGGCTGTCATCATCGCGGACAACGAGGGCAAGCGGAGTTGGAGCTACGGCGAGCTATCCCGCCGCAGTGACCAGGTGGCGAATTGGCTGCGCAGGCTTGGCATGAAAGCTGGCGACCACATGATCGTGATGTTGCCCAACACCATCGAATTGTGGGAAATCCTGCTCGGCCTGCTGAAGATCGGCGGCGTGGCGATCCCCACCTCCACCCTGCTCTCACCAGCCGACCTGGCCTTTCGCGCGAAACGCTCCCGGGCCAAATTCGCCATCGCCCCCAACTCGTTGAAACGGCGCTTCCGCGACACCGGACGCAGCTTGACCAAGATCGGGATCGGCCCGGTGGCCCCGTCCGGCTGGATCAATTTCGCCGACTCAACCAAGGCACCGGACGAATTCGTCCCATCCTCGCTCACCCCGGCCAGCGCCAAGTGTCTGCTCTACTTCACTTCGGGCACCACCTCGCATCCCAAACTGGTCCGGCACACCCAGGTCTCCTATCCGGTCGGCCATCTGTCAACGATGTGGTGGCTGGGGCTGCGTCCCGGCGACATCCATCTGAATATCTCCTCCCCAGGCTGGGGGAAACATGCCTGGAGCAATTTCTTCGCCCCCTTCCTGGCCCAAGCCAGCGTCTTCATCTTCAACTACGACCGTTTCGACGCGGTGGCGCTCATGCAGGTCATGGAGCAGAACGAGGTGTCCACCTTCTGCGCGCCGCCTACCGTCTGGCGGATGCTGATCCAGGCCGACCTAACCCAACTCAAACACGCCCCGCGCGAACTCGTCGGCGCTGGCGAACCGCTCAACCCCGAAGTCATCAACCAGGTGCGCAAAGCTTGGGGAGGCACGATCCGGGACGGTTTCGGCCAGACCGAGATGACCTGTGCGATTGGCAACAACCCCGGCGCGATAGTCAAGGACGGGTCGATGGGACGACCGCTGCCCGGCTATGCGATCAGCCTGCGCGACCCGATCAGCGGAGACGAGGTGACCGACGAGGGCGAAATCTGCCTCGACCTCTCCGCTGGCATCCTGGGCCTGGCCACCGGCTATTACCACGACAGCCGGTTGACTGCTGAGGCCTACCGCGACGGCTATTACCACACCGGGGACATCGCCCGTAGAGACGAGGATGGCTATCTGACCTACATCGGCCGGGCCGATGACGTATTCAAAGCCTCCGACTACAAGATTTCCCCCTTCGAACTGGAGTCAATCCTGCTTGAGCATCCCTACGTCACCGAAGTCGCCATCGTGCCCTCGCCCGATCCAGTCCGGCTGGCCGTGCCGAAAGCCTTCGTCCGGCTGTTGGACGACTTGAGCACCACCACCGACGAGGCGGCCCGGGCGATCTTCGACCACGCCCGGGAACGGCTCTCCGGCTATCAGCGGGTGCGCATAGTCGAATTCGTCCAAGAATTGCCGAAGACCATCTCCGGCAAGATTCGCCGGGTGGAATTGCGCGAGCAAGAAGCCTTGCGGGTGGCCAACGGCAATTTGAGCCAGCAATACCTGGAGAACGATTTTCGCAGCTAGGCGGAACCCTCGGCGGCCTCGACCACATTGCGCAGCAGCATCGCTCTGGTCATCGGCCCGACCCCACCAGGATTGGGAGTGACCAAGCTGGCCACCTCCCAGACGTCAGCGGCCAGGTCACCCTTGGGCTTTCCGTCCACCCTGGTGACGCCCACATCGACCAGCACCGCGCCCGGCTTCACCATTTCAGCGCTGACGATGCCCGGACGCCCAGCGGCAGCTATCACGATGTCGGCTGCCTGGGTGTGGGCGGCCAAGTCGCGGGTGCCGGTATGGCATTGGGTGACGGTCGCATTCTCGCTGCGCCGGGTCAGCAGCACGCTCAGCGGCCTCCCCACCGTTACCCCGCGACCGATCACGCACACCTGGGCGCCGTCGAGCCGGACGCGGTAACGGCGCAGCAATTCCACGATCCCGCGCGGAGTACACGGCAACGGCGCGGGCACGCCCAACAGCATCCGGCCCAGATTGACCGGGGTCAGCCCGTCGGCATCTTTGGCCGGGGCGACCAAACCGAGGACCCGGTTCTCGTCCAGCCCCTTCGGCAGTGGCAGTTGCACGATGAATCCGGTGCAGGCCGGATCCTCGTTGAGTCGCAGCACCGCCTCTTCGACCTGTGCCTGGCTGGCGTCGGCGGGCAAATCCACCCGGATCGACTCCACCCCGATCTCAGCGCAGTCCCGGTGCTTGCCGGCGACGTACAGTTGTGAGCCGGGGTCCGTCCCGACCAGCACCGTACCCAGCCCTGGCACGACTCCATTGGCCCGCAATTCGGCGACCCGGCTGGCCAACTCCGTCTTGACCTGCGCGGCCACCGCCTTGCCATCGATCTTCCCGGCTGTCACTGGCGCTCCCCTCTTCGTCCGCTATCGCTCAGTGGAAGAAATGCCGGGTACCAGTCAGGTACATGGTGACCCCGGCAGCCTGGGCGGCAGTGATCGTGTCTTGGTCGCGCACCGATCCCCCCGGCTGGACGATGGCCCGCACGCCCGCGTCAATCAGGATTTGCGGGCCGTCAGCAAAGGGGAAGAAGGCATCGGAGGCCGCCACTGAGCCAGCCGCGCGATCACCTGCCCGCTCCACTGCCAACCGGCAGGAATCGACCCGGTTGACCTGGCCCATTCCCACGCCCACTGAGGCGGCGTCGCGGGCGAGCAGGATCGCATTCGACTTGACGCAGCGGCAAGCCCGCCAGGCGAAGCGTAAATCAGCCAAGGTCCGCTCATCGGCAGCTTCGCCGGAGACCAACTGCCAGTTATGCCAGTCGTCACCGGGAGCGTCGAGTTGATCGGCGTCCTGGACCAGCAGACCACCAGAGATGGGGCGCAATTCACGCCAACTGTCAGCCTGCTTCCGACCATGCGGATAGCCGTCCACCCGCAGTATGCGCAGATTCTTCTTCCGGGTGAGGATTTCCAACGCGCCGGGCTGGAAATCGGGAGCGAGCACGACTTCGGTGAAAATCTCCGCGATCTGCTCAGCGGCCTCGACACTCAGCGGCCGGTTCGCCGCGACCACTCCGCCATAAGCGGAGACCGGATCGCAGGCGTGGGCCTTCCGGTGTGCGGCGGCGATATCGTCCCCGACCGCGATCCCGCAGGGATTGGCGTGTTTGATGATCGCCACGCATGGCTCAGCGAAGTCGTAAGCGGCCCGGTACGCGGCGTCGGCGTCAGTAAAGTTGTTGTAACTCATTTCCTTGCCGTGCAACTGCTCGGCCGCTCCCAAGCCCCAACGCTCACTGCTTTGGTAGAGCGCCGCCCGCTGGTGGGAATTCTCCCCATAGCGCAGGGTGAAGGCTTTGTCCCAGGTGTAGCCCAGCCAGGCCGGGAACCCGTCAGCAGCGGAAGTGCCGCTGAACTGGGCGCCCATCCAACTGGCCACCGCCACATCGTAGGCGGCGGTGTGGGCGAAAGCGACGGCAGCCAACCGCTGTCGCTGCTCCGGGCTGAATCCGCCGTTGGCAAGGGCTTCGCTGACCAGCGGGTATTGCGCGGGGGAAGTGATGATCGCCACCGAGGGATGATTCTTGGCGGCGGCCCGGACCATCGACGGCCCGCCGATGTCTATCTGCTCCACACACTCTCCGATGCTGGCCCCACTGGCCACTGTCGCAGTGAACGGGTAGAGATTGGAGACCACCAAGTCGAAGGCGTCGATCCCCAGCTCAGCGAGTTGCTGGACGTGCGACTCCAGCCTGCGGTCAGCCAGGATTCCGGCATGAATCTTGGGATGCAGCGTCTTGACCCGCCCGTCGAGGCATTCCGGGAAGCCGGTCACCGCTTCCACCGGAGTCACCGGCACGCCCGCTTCGGCCAAGGTGGCCGCCGTCGACCCGGTGGAGACGAGTTCCACTCCTGCCTGGGCCAATTCCTGGCCCAATTCGACCAATCCGGTCTTGTCATACACCGAGACCAATGCCCGGCGAATAGCCAGCTCGCTCATCGCCCGCCTTCTCTCATCTCATACCCCGTTAACCACAGAATTCGTTCACAACTTCGACCAACATGCGCCGTTCCACGACCTTGATCCGCTCATGCAGCGACTCGACCGTGTCATCGGTGGCCACCCGCACCGCCTGTTGCGCGATGATCTTTCCGGTGTCGACGCCCTGGTCGATCAGGAATACCGTCGCGCCGGTCACGCTCACCCCGGCTGCCAACGCCTCCCGCACCGCATGGATGCCGGGGAACGCGGGCAGCAGCGCCGGATGGGAATTGATCGCCCTCCCGGCGTACTCAGCCAGGAACACCGCCCCGAGCAATCTCATGAAACCCGCGCTGACCACCAAGTCTGGAGCATAGTCGGCGACAGCCCTGGTGAGTTCCGCGTCCCAGGCCGCCCGGTCGCCGCCTGGTCGGAAGACAACGACGGTGCTGGGGATTCCGGCCGCATCGGCCCGCTCCAGGCCAGCGGCGTCCATCCGGTCGGAGACCACTCCGACGATCTCAGCGGCCAATGCCCCGGAACGTTGCGCGTCGATCAACGCTTGCAACAATGTGCCTGACCCTGACAATAAGACCACCACGCGATTCGGCACAGCGAAATCCTACCCCAGCCAAGCGGGCGGCGTTCACCCTTCGTCCACACTGCCCGCAACGGAATCAAGCCCTGGCGGCTGATCGGCCACCACCAGGGCGGCGTCACCGCCCCGCAAGCCGAAAGCCAGCCCGGCGATAGCGGAGCTAAGCGCGATCAACGCCGGTGCGACCAACGCCAGCTCGGCGAGTTGCGGCCCCATTCCGGTGAGCCGCAGCACGCCCAAGTCGCCCCGGCTGGCCCAGGCCAGCACCAGCACGATCCCAGCCAGCAACAATCCGGAGCCGACGCTGACCAGGCCACTCAGCCACAACTGCGGGAGCGGCCTGGGGAAAGTAACCACTGTCCCAGCGGCCAGACCGGCGACGACTCCGACCCCCATCCAGCAAAGCATTGCCGCCGGAGTGACGCCGGGGGCGGGCAGAATCCCGAGCATCGGCAAATCGGGAAGCATCCCGAGTTGCACCCCGGACAGGGTGACCAGGGAGCCTGTTCCCACGCTGAAACCTGCGCCGAGCATCCAGGACAGCACCCAAGCCAAAGCATTCGGCAGATAGGCCAAGACGGTGAAACCCCAAGTGACACTGCCCCATTGATCCAACTCAAGCCCGGCTTCCAAGGCTTCGACACGCTCGCCGCCTAGGATCACGGCCACAGCCAGCGCGACAGCAGCGCTGAGCGCCAGCACCGCCGCGCCAGCTTTGATGCCCCGTCCCAGCCGGATCAGCCAGGGTGGGACTTGGGAGGTGAAGAGTTGGAAGAATGCCGCACAGCCCCAACTCGCACCGACGACAGCGATCAAAGAACCACCGGTCAGCCCACTGCCGATAGCTTCCAACTGCCCAGAGGTGATGGCCAGCAACGCGACCACGACCAAATATCCCAGCGCGGTCAGGACGGCGACCCGCCAGGCGGCGTTCATCCGATTCATGCCGGGACGCGCCAATTGCGCCTGCCGGGCGGCATAACGGCTGCTCCAGCGGCACAGAATTACCGAAAGCCCGCTAATACCCAGCGGGACAATCGTGATCGAATAGCCGTCGCCGGTTAATGGCAGCCCATTTGCCAACAGCCACGACCCGGTGGCAAATCCAAAAACTTCCGATAGCGGCATAGTCAATGCCTGCGACCAGGCGACCAAAGATATTCCAGCCATCACCAGCCATCCGGCCAGGGCCGCAGCGACGCCGCTGGCCAGCGCGGCGAGTGGCCAGGGGAACAGCGGCAGCGGGTCGCGGGTATCCGCAAGCGACTGGGCTTCCGGCTCCCGGAATAATCGCCATCGGCGCTGCTTAGAATCCACCACGTCCTCAATCCTCACAACTTCTCAACTTGGATTCATCACGGACACGCCTTGACAACTAAAAGTAGGGCCAAGTTGGCCCCGCAAAGTTCCTTTCGGAAGTCAAATCCTTAGCGGAAACTCCAAGAAAGCAAAACTTGATCCATTCGTCAAGGTTTCATAGACCTGTTGGTCTAGACTTGCTGGCTAGACTGGTTATGGAGTTGTGCTCTTGGCGTGCTTTGGAAGGGAGATGCAATCTTGACAGATCAAGGTTTTGGTTATCAAGTTCCCACACCCGTAACGCCTGAGCAACCTCAGCAGGCGCCTCGGCCCTCCCCGTTGGACGATAGCTCGATCTGGCCCGACCTCCCCCAGCTCCCAGAAGTTCCACTAGTCATGCGCCCCGGTTCGGTCTCGCCGACGAGCGACACCAATCCGCAGGGCACCGTCCCCGCTCGGCGTTCCTACTATCCGGGCATCTCACGTTCACCGGCACAATACCCTGCCGCCGCTACGCCGCCATCGTCGCTCTCAAGCTGGCGGACGGCCACCCGTCCGCAGCAGCCGACGCCAACCTTCAACCCGGCGCAGAACCCGGGCTATCCAGTTGCGCCGACGAATCCGGCAGCTATGCCGCCAGCCGTCGCCCCGGTGGCTCCGCTGGCCACGCCCGCACCGGCTCCAACTGTTCCGGCGTCCCAGTTCAACCCGGCCCAGTTCAACCCGGAACCCCAGCCGGTGTCCCAGTTCAATCCGATCACCCAGGCCAATCCGGCACCCCAGTTCAACCCAGTGCCCCAGGCCAACCCCGTGCCGCCAGTAACTCCGCAAGCCGGTGCGGCGCGGTTGGCGTTCGACCCGGCGACCTTCGACCCCGCCCTCCCTCGGCTAGCACCGACGGCAGCGCCAGTCCCGCCGACTCCGCAGTATCCGGCAACACCCGCTCCGTCGCTGACCAACCCGACGCAGCAGTATCCGGCAACAGCCAACCCGATGCCGCAGTATCCGGCAACGCCCGCCCCGGCTCCACAGCCCATCCCGGCAACGCCAGCCCCATCGCTGACCAACCCGACGCCGCCCGCTCCGTCGCGCGCCATCCCGCAGCAATACGTGGCCCCGCCGACTGGCACGCCGCAGCGGTTCAGCCTCTCGGCGTACACCAGTTACCCGACTGGTATCGCTCCGGCCGCCCCAACAGCGCCGAGCGCGATCCCGGTGCCACAGCCGACCCCAGTGTCGGCCGCCGAACCGACCTTGGCAACCCCGGGAGCAGCAGTCCCAACGCCCGGCAGCACAGCCCGTCCGTACGAGGCCGCCGCCCCCGGAGCACCGGACCCAGCGGCCCGCCCGCCGTACAGCAGCAGTCGTCCACACAGCCCGATAGTGCGCCCAGCGCCAAGGATTGACTGGGCCAGCCTCGGGGTCCCCCCGGTGACCGATCCGGTCGGCGTGCAACCACAACCACAACCGATTCAGCCGACTCCCCCGCAGTCGCTTCCGCCCACTGCCAGCTATCCGGCCTCTGCCGCTGACCAATTCGCCGGGACCGCATTCGTCGCCCAGCCGACCGCTCGGCCAACCGCCCAGCCGGTCTCGCCCAGCAATGTCCCAATTCAGCCGACTGGGGTGCCCGTCCAACCGGCAGCTATGCCGCCGCTGCGGCAGGCCGTCGGCTTGGCCCCGCAGCCGCAGCCAACTGGCGTTCCCATCCAGCCGACTGGAATGGGTGCCCAACCGACGCTTCCCCGCACTCAAAGTGCCGCGCCCGCGCCCGTTCCGCACCCATTGCCGGAACAACCGGCGCAGCCGGAGCCGCCGAAGCTCACCGGGCTACAGGCTTTGCTCGCTGAGGACCCCGTTTACGAGGCGATCACAGCCAATCGCACCGTCACCGCGCAGTCGCAGCCACCCCCGCGCTCCGTGCCAGTGCGCGGATTGTCACATTGGGATCCAGTGGCCCCGAAAAAGCCGGTTCCAGACAAGCCGCCGACGCTGCAAGGCCGAACGCAGGCAGGCACTCCTCCGGCTATGCCAGCCACTCCTGCCCAGCAGGCACCGCTTGCCGCCCCAGTTCAACAAGCACCGCTTGCCGCGCCGGTCCAGCAAATCCCACCAACCGCCGTCCCCACTCCGCGAGTCCCCGCCCAGCAGCCCGACAACTCACCCTTCGCCCCAGTGTCGGACAAGCCGATCACTTTGAGCGACTGGTCCCTCAACCCAAACGAGCCAGCCAACGACGTCATCAACGTCTCAGATTGGGCTGGAACCGCGCCGGGAAGGCCGCGCGGGAAGATGGAAGACACCGTGCTGCTGCGTCGGCTGGCCAATAGTGAGGAGCCCCGCCGAGCACCGGCTCCCGCCCCCGTTCCAACAGGTGTGCCGCCTGCCGCTCCCGGCGTCCAACCACCCGCTGCGGCCATACCGACTGCGGTAGCGACTGCCTCCGTCCTGCCCGTTTCGGCACCCCAGGCCGCTGCCCAGCCCGACCGTCCGGCGCTGGCTGACCAGGTGTGGCCACCGACTGCGGAGAATACGGCGTCGATCATTGAGACGGCACCGAGTCCGGAGCCGGAGAAGAAGCGCCGGGGGATGAAAATCTTCCTATTCTCGCTACTGGGGCTGATAGTCGTCATCCTGGTGGCCATTGGGATCATGTGGGTGCTGTCCCAAGGCGCTCAAGCCGGACCCACTCCCGGCGTCTCATCGGCGGACCAATTGGTGACCAGCCAAGACCTTGCTGAGTACGGCGCTCCGGGATGGACCCAAATCCCAGATGGCGAGGATGTCGTCCCACCGCTGTGCATGGCCACGGAACCGGGCAACGCCGAATCGCCGAACCGCACCGACAAGCGTGGATTCACCGCCACCGGCAACGCCACCCAGACCGCTGCCCACAGCGTCTACAGCTATGCCGACGTGGAGACTGCGGCGGCGGCGTATCTGGGACGGCGGAGCCAAGCCAGCTCATGCCCCGGGACCCCAGCCCAAATTGTCAGTTTCTACGAAGTAGCGAGTGTGGCGGACGAGGCCGGAGCAGTCACGATCTACTACCAAAGTGAGCCTGCTGCGGCCTATCACACGGTTTTTTTTTCGCGTACCGGGCGAACAATCTCCATTCTTGACCTAAGTTCCCCGACTGAGCCGGTGCCTCCAGTGAATTTGGCGACCGCCGCCCTCCCGGTGCTCAATCGGCTCTGTGCGCAGGGCACGCAAGGGGCCTGCCCCAGCACCCCCGGAGTGGTCAAAGTCGTGCCGCCAGCAGTGGACACTCCGGGCTGGCTGTCCAAAGTTGATCTACCTAGAATTACTAATGGCGCAGGAGTATGGGATTCCACTAAGCCATCCAATTCGTTGCAGTCCCTCGGCACCCAATGCGAGGGCAGCGGATTCCCCGAAGTCGCTGCTGCGGAGCAGACCTTCCGTTCGACTTACATCCTCGGTGACGACCCGAACAGCCCGCCCAGCCGCGCGATGGGGATTGACGAGGTGGTCTACACCTTCATCGATCAAAAGCAGGCTGGAGAGTTGGTCAACCGGCTGGTGGAGAGCATTTCCAACTGTCAAAGGCAAGGATCCACCGCTACTGTGCAGCTCGGGGACTCCATTCAGGGAGCAGGGCTGAACTCGGTGACGATCAGCGGCGAGACCTTTGTCGTGGAACAACGCAAAAGCGAGAACGAAGTGGTGCGCTACCGGGTCGCAGTGGTGCTGGTGGAAAACCGAGTGGCCTATCTGATGGCCAATCCGACCGACAACTACGACTTCTCCGACTCCCAATGGCAGGCGATCTCAATGCGGGCCGGGGAAAGACTGAGCCAATTCTGAGAACTCTCTCAGGAATGATATAGTTGCTAAATGCGTTGACCTAGTAAGTAGGTCATTTTCTGTATCAGCCGGGAGGACTCAGAAGTGCGTGTGAAGCCGCTGCTGCCACATCGAGCAAAACGGGCAATGCCGAGCCGTCCACGCCGCGCAGTCCCTAGTTTTGCCGTGTTCTGGCACACTGCGGCGGGCAAAGTCGGCGCTGGCATTGTGGCTGTCACCTTGGTGGTGGCGGGTCTGCTGTCCTTCGTCTCCCTGCAGTCGGCTGGTGCCGGCTCCGCTTTCGCGGATAACAACAATGCTGCGGCGGCGGCCCCCTCAGTGGGCGAGTTGGCCAAGCAGCGGCAAGACGCCATCGCCCAAGACGGCGCGGAAATCGCCAAGACCAGCACCGAGACCGCACTGGCGAATCGGCAACGGCAACTCGCCGACGAGAATCAGGCAATCCTTGACGAGGCCGACCGTCTCGAAAAATTGACTGAATTCCTCTGGCCGACAGACGGCGCACTCAGCCCCGGCAACGGCTATGGGATGCGCTATCACCCGATCCTGCACCGCTACCGCCTGCATGACGGCATCGACATCTCCGCCAAATGCAACCAGCCGATCTACGCGGCCCAGTCCGGGACGGTCATCCGGGTGACCAGCGGCTACAGCGGCGGCTCCGGAAATTCCGCCAAGATCGATCATGGCAAGTTCAATGGGGACCAAGTCGCCACTTCCTACTTGCACATGTCGAAGAACCTGCTCAAGGACGGCGAGCAAGTGGAGAAGGGCCAGCTCGTCGGCTACGTCGGGAGCACCGGGCTTTCCACCGGTTGCCACTTGCACCTCTCCCTCTATAAGAACGGCAAGGGCACCGACCCGCTCGAATACCTAGAGCAGCCCACCGACGGCGAATAATCGCCCCACCTGGCTAATCACCCCACCCGGCCAGCGACGCCTGGTATCCGACCAGTTGACGTCAGCTACAGTTTGCTCAGCGGCGCGTGCTGCAGCGAGAGCCGTTTCACTCCAGCTTCTTTGAACCGGATGTCAGCCGTCCCCCGGTCCTGGTCCGTGGCAATGACGGTGCCCAGGCCGAATTTGCTGTGCATCACCTTTCCACCGACTTCCACGCTGTCCAGCCTCGGCCCGACCGGTTTCACCGCCGCGCCCATAGTCCGCTGCCGAGAGGACACCGATCGTTCGGCCGACCTGGCCTCCCAGCCCGTATTCGTCATCCCCACCCTGCGCCAGTCGATCAATTGGCCGGGAATCTCATCGACGAACCTGCTCTGCGGATTGTAGGCCGGAGTGCCCCACATCATCCGGGTGACGGCCCTGGTCAGATAGAGCCGCTTGCGGGCCCGGGTGATGCCCACATAGGCGAGCCGACGCTCCTCCTGCAATTCACCGGGATCCTGCAAAGCGCGCATGTGCGGGAAGATGCCATCCTCGAAGCCAGTCAGGAAAACCGTGTCGAATTCCAACCCTTTGGCGGTGTGCAGCGTCATCAGGGTGACCGTCCCACTGTTCTCGTCGGGCAGGCTGTCCGAGTCGGCCACCAGAGCGATGCGTTCCAAGAAGGCCGGAAGCGAGTCGTCCGGCTCGGCGGCGGCCGCTGCCAAGCCCTCATCGGGCAGGTCGACAGTGTGCGCGGCCGTCACAAATTCCGCCGCCACCGACACCAATTCCACCAGATTCTCCAACCTGGTCTGGTCTTGCGGGTCTTG
>JAISCH010000058.1 GCA_031265725.1 Propionibacteriaceae bacterium | reverse complement strand
GATTGAGACCGCCAACACTGCGGCTGCCTGGCCGATGTTCAATTGGCTCCAGCCGAATACCCGCATCGTGAAAACAGCTATCGGCCAGTGCCACAAGTACAACGGATATGAGATGTCAGCCAACTTGTGCAGGATCGGGCCATTTAGCACCACGGCGATCGAGCCCCGTCCTGCTCCACTGCTATACAGCACGAGCAGCGCGCCGCCAACCGGCCATAATGCGGCTGGTCCGGGGAATAGCTTCGCCCCGTCAAAAAGGAATCCACTGCTGACGACGAGCGCCAGCCCCAGCCAGCCAAAGATTAATTTGGCCTGCGGAAGATCAGGCAGACGATTGATGACCAGCGCCAAGATAGCCCCAGCGCCCAATTCCCACCATCTAGTAGCGGTATGGAAATAAGCGACGATTTGGTCTTGCGAGCCGAGCCAATTCGCATAAGCCAGTGATGCCAGGCTGGTGGTGGCGGTGAATGCGAGTAGCGCGTTCAGTGGGTCAAACCAGTTGCGCACTCGGCGCGGACGGACAATCTTGGCGAGGCCCCGGGCCAGCCCGACCACGCCAAGGATGACAAAAGGCCAGACCAGATAGAACTGGCCCTGAATCGCCAACGACCAGAAATGCTGCACCGGACTGGTGCCACCGCCAGCGGCCGCGTAGTCGGCGTGCATCCAGATCAATTGCCAGTTCTCGGCGAAGACAGTGCAGGCCAGCAACTGATGGAGAATGTCGAACCAGTGGTTCTGCGGCAGGAAGAGGACCATGGCGACAGCCACTCCGAGCAGGGCCACCAGCGCTGCTGGGATTAATCTTGAGCCCACTTTGGCGAAATAGCGGACGAGGGCTATCCGGCCAGTCTCGACCGCCTGCCTGGTGAGAGAGCCGGTGAAGAGGAAACCGGAGATGACCAAGAAGACATCGATCCCACCAGAAACCCGGCCTGCCCCGAATAGGTGGAATGAGACCACCAGGGCCAGGGCCAAGCCGCGCAGCCCGTGCAATTCCGGGATGAAGGCACGCTTCAGCGCAGCGTGCCCGGGGGCAGCGGCTTGGCTTGGCATAGCGGTGTTTCCGATGAAGAGGGACGAACGGTATATTCTAGCGCACGGATACGAGCTGGCCCACAGGCGTACGATTGGCTTATGGCTACTTGGGAGGACGGACCGGAATACGCTCCATTGGAGCGCCCAGAATCATACCGGGACAGTGGATTGCCCCCTTTGCCGGTTGTGGCCCCAGTCCCGCCGCCCGGTCTGGACGCGCCATTGGATCGTCCCGGATTCGAGTCCGCGCAAAATCTGCAGCCGCTCACCGAACTCGGGGCGGTGATTGAGCAGACGCGTGCGCCCAGCCAGGCTTTTGAGGTTTCCAGCGCCGCGATCACCACGGTGAGCGGTGGGCGTGGTGATCCGGATTGGACGCCGGAGAAGCCGTTGGGCACCTCTGGGCCGATAGCGGCCTATATCCCGCCCTGGCAGCGGGTTGACCCGCACGCGATGATCAACCCGGCCGCCTATCCGCAGCCGGGCAGCCCACAGTGGTTTGGGCCGGGTGCTGCCCCGGTGCCTGAGCAGGTCAAACCGGCAGCCGCGATCCAGCGGGTCTTCCTCGGGGTGACGATTCCAGTATTGGTCTGCCTGCTCCTCGGCGGACTGATCGGTATGCTCTCGCCGCTGATGCTGCTGCTCTCATTCCTCTTCTCGACCCGGATCAATTACCGGCCGAATGCGGTGCGGCAGACCTATGTGGCGGTCGGGATCCTGCTCGGATTGGTCGCGGTGACCGGGCTGCTCTACTCCTACGACTTGCTGCTGTTCTTTGAGACGATAGCCGCAATCGCACAACCGGCCTGCTGGGTGGTCGGAGCAATCTTGACAGCGATCGTCTATCTGGCGATCAGCAAGAATGAACGCCCAACTGGACCGGGGAATCGAGGTGCCCACTGATGGCGTCGCCAGTTCCCGATGATGTGCCCCGGAGCCTGACCGCGATTGAGCCAGCGCTGCGCCGCCGCCACCGCCGACAGGCGGTACGGGTGATCGTCAGCGATGGGACCGCAGTGCTGCTGCTGGCCGACTCTGATCCGGGCAAGCCGGGCAGCCAGTGGTGGGTGACGCCTGGTGGGGGAATAGATGTCGGGGAAAGCCCAGAAGCCGCTGCCGTCCGCGAGTTGTTTGAGGAAGTGGGGCTGGTGGCCGCTGTGGAGGACTTGGTCGGGCCAGTGGCCCGTCGCCTAGTGATCCATGGCTACTCAGATCATATCCTCGAACAAAGTGAGACATTCTATTTGCTGCGCACCGCCCGTTTTGAAGCGGACGATTCCGGGCACACGGAAATCGAACGGGCCACCCTGCTCGGATACGACTGGATCACGATAACGGACCTCGGAAACTTGGATATTCCATTGTGGCCCGCCAATCTGACCGAAATGCTCGCACATGCCGATCACTGCGGTTCGCCACTCGAACTCGGGACCGTAGAGGAATCGACTGTTCCCGTAGAATGACGTGAATGGCAGTCGAAACTGGTTTGAGCAACTCCAAGCTGAACAATTACCTGTGGCTCTCTTTAGGGGCTTCATTAGCCACTTTGGCCATCAAAACTTTAGCGGCGTGGCTGACCAATTCAATTGGTTTGTGGTCGGACGCTTTGGAGTCGATCGTCAACGTGGTGGCGGCGCTGATCGCCATCTGGGCGCTGCGCATCTCGGCCAAGCCCGCTGACCACAATCATGATTTCGGGCACGGCAAAGCGGAATACCTGTCATCCGGGGTTGAGGGGTCGATGGTATTCGTTGCCGCTGGGGCGATCATTATCTCGGCGGTTATGCGCTTGGTCAGTCCGGCTCCCTTGGAGAGTTTGAGTTACGGACTGCTGCTGTCGCTGTCCGCGTCGTTGATCAATCTCTTTGTCGGATACGTGCTCCTTAGGGCTGGCCGGAAGAACCGTTCCATCACCTTGGAGGCCGATGGCCAACATCTGCTCACCGATGTGCTGACCTCTGTCGGAGTGATGCTGGGGATCGGTTTGGTGGCGCTGACCGGATGGGCCATCCTTGACCCGATTGTGGCCCTGGCAGTCGGAGTGAACATCCTCTTCACCGGCTACCGATTGGTGCGGCGTTCCGTTGTCGGACAGCTGGACGGGACGCTCCCTCCAGAAGAGGTGGAGACGATCACCGAGGTGCTCAATGGCATCGCTGGCGATCCGCGCGTCCACATCACCCAGTTGCAGACCCGTGAATCCGGGCGGCAACGCTTCGTCTATGCGACCGTCAGCGTGCCTGGGCATTGGACAGTGCAACGCAGCCACGATGTCGCTGACGCTGTGGAGGAGGCAGTGGACCAGGCTTTCGCCGGGACGACCACCTTCGTCCACATCGAGCCGAACGACGAGACGGCAGCAGTTGATCCGCCAGTTGGCTGACTGTGCCGGACAGCTGGCCAAAACAAAATGGGAGCGGGCCTCGCCCACTCCCATTTCGCTATTGACGGTTTAGAAATCCATTCCGCCCATTCCGGGATCGCCGCCGCCGGGCATGGCCGGAGCCTTCTCCGGCTTGTCAGCGATAACGGCCTCGGTGGTGAGGAACAGCGCCGCGATTGAGGCGGCATTCTGCAGAGCCGAACGGGTGACCTTGGTCGGATCAATGATCTTGGCTTCGACCATATCGACGTACTCGCCAGTCGCGGCATTGAGGCCGTGCCCCAGTGGGAGGCCGGAGACCTTCTCGGCCACCACGCCACCTTCCAGACCGGCGTTGACGGCGATCTGCTTCAGTGGGGCCTGGCAGGCGGTGAAGACGATGGCCGCACCAGTGGCCTCGTCCCCAGTCAAGCCTTCGACCTTCGTCTTGGCCGCGACCTGGAGCAGCGCCACGCCGCCACCAGGCACGATGCCTTCCTCGACGGCGGCTTTCGCGTTGCGGACGGCGTCCTCAATGCGATGCTTGCGCTCTTTCAACTCCACCTCGGTAGCTGCGCCAACTTTGATGACAGCAACGCCGCCAGCCAGCTTGGCCAGCCGCTCTTGCAGCTTCTCGCGGTCATAGTCGGAATCTGAGGCGTCGATCTCCTTGCGGATCTGCGCTACCCGGCCGGCGATCTGGTCAGCGTCGCCAGCACCATCGATGATCGTGCACTCGTCCTTGGTGACGCGCACTGAGCGGGCCTTGCCGAGCAGGTCTACGGTCACCTGGTCGAGCTTTAGGCCGACCTCCTCAGAGATCACCTGGCCGCCAGTCAGGATGGCGATGTCGCCGAGCATGGCCTTGCGCCGGTCACCGAAGCCAGGAGCCTTGACGGCAACTGACTTGAAGGTGCCCTTG
>JAISCH010000029.1 GCA_031265725.1 Propionibacteriaceae bacterium | reverse complement strand
GGCTCGGTGTCGAGGCTTGGTACTGCGACTATCGGGAAATGATAGCGAAATCCGGCTGTGACGCGGTGGCCATCGTCACCCCTGATTTCGCCCATGCCGATATCGCCATCGCTGCCGCTCAGGGCGGCAAGCACATGCTCATCGAGAAGCCGCTGGCCACCACCCGTGACGATGTGGCGCGGATGATGGATGCCATCACCTCCGCTGGAGTGCGGGCGATGGTCGACCTGCACAATCGCTGGAGCCCGCCCTTCAACACCGCCAAACAGTTGCTTGACTCCGGGGAACTCGGTGATCCGTATTCGGCTTATTTCCGGTTGAACGACACCAAATGGGTGGCCACTGATCTGCTGCCCTGGGCAGCCAAGTCGTCAATCCTGTGGTTCTTGGGAAGCCACAGCCTAGACACCCTGCGTTGGTTCTTCTCCGCCGAGGTTGAGCGCGTCTACTCAGTGGCGCGCAAGGGTCTGCTGGATGGTTTAGGCGTTGACACTACCGATATCTACCTCACCACGCTCGAATTCGCTGGCGGAGGCATCGCCCAGATGGAGAACGGCTGGATCATCCCCAACGGGCACCCGAATGTGAACGACATCAAATTCAACCTGCAAGGCACGCGGGGGAGCATCGCCGTGGACGCCACCAACCACAACTTGATCCAGTGCTACACCGATAATTCCGTCACCGTCCCAGACGTGCTGGTCAAGAATACGATCTTCGGCGCACCAAAAGGCTTCGCCTTCGAGTCGATCCGCTCCTTCGTAGACTGCATCCTCAGCGGCGACGAATTCAAAGTAACCGTAGAAGACGCCGCGAACGGCTCACTGGCCCTCCTAGCCGTAATGGAATCCGCCGCCAAACGTGAACCAGTCGAAGTCCAATACTTGTAGCATCGGCAAATGCCTCGCCGAGAGGAGTCTCCGTTAGCCAGGGCCATACCTTGCCCCAAGATGCGTTCTACCACGTCAAAGCGTCGGCTTAATCCGCGCCAATACCACTCAACTCGTTTGGTGACTTGTTGGTGGTCGTGTCATTCTGGGTTTCGCGCGTACTACGTTAATTTAACTGCGGCCACGCCGGTGACGGGGAAAATGTGTGTACTATGGGCATACATCGTTTGTGGAGGTTGAAGTGACTGTGCTGGCGACACCTACTCGGAAGGCTGGTCGTATCGGGCTGCGTGTTTCTGCTCGGCAGGAGCAGATATTGAAGCGTGCCGCCGATGTGACTGACCACACTTTGTCTGATTTCGTACTGAATGCGGCGATGATTGAAGCGCAGCAGGTCTTGGCGGATCGCAGATGGTTTGCGCTCTCCGATGAGCAGTTCGATGAGTTCCTTCGGCTGTCGGATACTCCACTACCGTCGGTGGACAAGTTGGCCGGGCTATTCGCCGAGGATCAGTGAGGTGCTGGTCCGCAAGCTGGCGAAGAGTGACGACCTGGAGAGTTTCGTTTCCGGTGCCGCTGATTTGGACGACTGGTTTGTCCGGTTCGCCTGGGAGAACCAACAAGCCAATAACGCAGTCACTTATGTTGCGGTGGACGATCCCGGTTCGGTGCTTGGCTTCTACTCGATCACTATGTGCGGAGTCGGAAAGACTGACGTCCCGCCAAAGTTAGCCAAGGCTAGGCCTGCGTCTGTCCCCTGCGTGCTGTTGGCCAGGCTTGCGGTGAACTCCCGCGCCCAGAATCAGGGTGTGGGCCGCAAACTGTTACTGGATGCTTTCAAACGGACGGTACTGCTCAGTTCCAGCATCGGCGCGGCCGTGTTGTTGATTCATTGCCGCGATGAGCAAGCCAAGGCGTTCTACCTCGCGCAAAGCGAGTTCTACGAGTCACCCACGGACCCGATGCATCTACTGATCTCCATCAAAGACATTAAACGCGCCGCAGACCAAGCCAGCTAAGAAATAAGCGCGATGCTCAACTTATTTGGTGAGTTGTTGTTAGTAGCCGGAATGTGTCTGATGCGATATTCTGTCTAGACAGTCTAGATTAGGGTGTTTGATGGCGGCTTGGCAAGTGCAAGAGGCGAAGCAACGTTTCAGTGAGGTGTTGCGTAAGGTGGCCAGCGAAGGCGACCAGATCATCACCAAGCACGGTGCGGAAATCGCAGTGGTGATCGATATGGACGAGTATCGGAGATTGCGCGGGTTGGACCAGAATCGGCGCGCTGACTCGCTAAGAGCGCTTCCAAAATTCGAGGCCGATGACGATGAGATTTCTGTGGTGTTGGATCAAGTGATCGCGGAGCGCAAGCTGTATCCTTCCGGGCGCGAGTTCAGTTTTGCGGACTGAGATGCCTAGCTATCTGATCGATACAAACGTCGTTTCTGAAAACTGCAAGCCGCAGCCCAACCCGACTGTCATAGCGTGGTTGGAGTCTGTGCCCGCTGAGCAGTGTTGCTTGAGTGTGTTGACGTTAGCCGAGTTGCGACGCGGTATCGTGCTCCTGGAAGCGAAAAGAGCGACGGCCAAAGCCGTAAGACTCAATCACTGGCTTGCGGATACGGTGGCGCAATACGCTGGGCGCATCCTTGATGTGACCCCTGCTATAGCTGAGGCTTGGGCCTGTCTTCCGGCCAAACGCACCCTTCCGTGGCTGGATTCATTCATCGCGGCCACCGCAATAACTCACGGCTTAGCCTTGGTGACGCGAAACACTAAAGACTTCGAGGGTGCCGACGTGAGTTGCTTTGATCCTTTCGAGTTGAGGTGATGGCTCCGCAACCAGGCATTTCCGCTGACCTGTACGACTAGTTGGGCTTTGGCTCTTTTGGAGTGGGGGCCGCTTTGGGCTCTGCGGCCTTGGGGGGTTTGGCGGCGGGCAAGGGCTTGGCGGGCTGGGTACGGCTGCTGGTGAAGCCTTGGAGCAATTCCACTAGGTCGATTCCGGCTAGGTCTTTTAGTAGGGCGGGGACTTCGGCGGTGGTGGCGGCTACCTTTTTGGAGAGGTCGGATGCGCCATCGGTGGAGATCACGGTGAGCTTGTCGATGGCCGACATTGGGGTGGCGATCTCCTTGGCCATTTCCGGGAGCGCCCGGAAGGCCATTTCGAGGACGGCGGCGTCGTTGTAGTTGCGGTAGGCGGCGGCTTTCTTGTCCAGCACCTCGGCCTCGGCCTCACCTTTGGCCAGGGTGGCGGCGGCTTGGGCTTCGCCCTCGGCGCGCATGGCGTCGGCCAACGCCACGCGGCGGGCCTTCTCCGCATCGGCGGCGAGGATCGTCGCCTGTTGCTGGGCGGCGGCTTCGGTCTCGACCTGGTAGCGCCGGGCGTCGGCTGGCTTGCGGACTTCGGCGGCGAGCTGCTTCTCCCGCAGGGTGGCGTCTTGCTCGGCGACCTTCTGCTGCTCGGTGACCAACATGCGTTGCTGGTTGGCCTGCTCCAACGGCCCGGCGTTGGCGGCCTCGGCGGCGGCCCGGTCGGTGATCGACTGGATTTCCGCCCGCTTCAGGGCGAGGTCGCGCTGGGCCTCGGCTATCGCCTGGTCCGCTTGGGCCTTGGCCTGCTCGGCGGCTTTGCGGCTGCCCGCCTCAGCGATTTCGGCGCGCTGCCGGATCAACGCCTGCTCCGGACGCCCCAGGTCGCGCAAGTAGCTGCCGTCTTCGGCGTCTTGAATCTCCTGGATTTGGAAAGTGTCAATGATCAGGCCCTGCCCGGACAGTGACGACTCGGAGGTCTCCGCGACCTGCTTGGCAAATTCGGCCCGGTCGGAGACGATCTTGTCCACGTCCATCGAACCGATGATGGAACGCAGGCTGCCGGTCAGCACCTCTTTGGTGAAGTATTCAATCGACTCCTGCTGGGCCACGAAACGTTGCGCGGCCGCCCGGATCGCCTCGTCGGTACCGCCGACTTTGACGATGGCCACGCCCTTGGCGTTGAGCTTGATGCCCTTTTGGTTGTACGCGCCGTCGACGGCGACCTCGATACGGTGGCTGGACAGGTCCACCACGGACAACTGCTGAATCAGCGGGACGATGAACGCGCCGCCACCACGGACGACTCGCTGGCCAGCGGTCGAGACTCCCGTGCCGGCCTCAATGGCTTTGCGGTCATTGCCGCCGGGGCCGGTGATCACGAATGCCTCGTTCGGTTTGGCCACCCGGTAGCGGGAGGCGATCAGCCAGATAATAAGGGCAACGACAATGACGATGCCGAAAACGCCGGTCGCCGGATTACTGAAGATGAAGTCGAACATGATTTCCTTTCTCAGCGCAGATTCTCCACCCGCACACAGGTGGGAGATTCGACGCCAACTACCCTTATTGACTGGTTAAAAGCTATAGCCTCATCGGATACTGCGTTCATTTGCAGGGTTTCCCCGCTCACGCTGAGGTTGATTTGGCCGAAGCCGCCCGGCTCGATAGGGACAGTGACCGAGCCGGTGGTGCCGAGCAGTTTTTGGACCGGAGTCGAGGATTGGGCACCGGATTTGCGCAATTTGAAGATGAGGAAACTCGTCCCGCCGGTCACTAACAGTGCGGAGATCGCACCGGCGATGATCCAAGCTGGCATCGGCGCACCGTAACCCTGCATGATCCCGGCGACAAAGCAGAAGATGGCCACCCCGGAAAATACCCCGGTGGTGGACAGCCATTCCGAGTCGGGCAGGTCCAACGTCCCATCCAGGGCGAGCGAAACAATAGCGACCACCAGTGCGATCGCACCGATTATGAACATCGTTGTCATGCGCTCTCCGTTTGCTCATCACTCTATCGCAGCTAACAAGGTCTTAAGTGGCCTTCACCTGTTCTGCGGGACAAACAGCGCGGAGAACGGATCGTCGTTGGCGTCATCAACAGCAGCGGCAGTGGCGGCAGTGGCGATGGCATTGGTTTCAGTCGCGTCGGCTGTAATCGCGTAGGCAGCGGCAGTGGCTTCGTCAAGCGCGGGGACCTCGGCGGGAACGATGGCATCGGCGGCAGCGGTATAGGCAGCTATCGCGGGGACACCGGCTGCGGCAGCCGCCCTCCGGTCGATACGTCGTTGCCGCCAGGACTCGAATAGATCGTAAATCACCGGCACCAAGATCAGCGTCAGCAGCGTTGACGAGATCAGCCCGCCCATCACCACGATTGCCAGCGGTTTGGAGATGAACACACTGCCACCAGTCAGCCCCAATCCCATTGGCAGCAGGGCGAAGATGGTCGCCAACGCCGTCATCACAATCGGACGGACGCGCAGAGCAGCGCCGTACATAACCGATGAGGCAACGTCCTCCCCACGTTTCCGGTATTGATTTATCAGGTCGATGAGCACAATCGCATTCGTCACCACGATGCCGATCAACATCAACATGCCGATCAGTGAGGGCACCCCGATCGGGATGTCGGTGAGCAGGCTCAACCCAAGCGCGCCAGTAGCCGCGAAGGGGATGGACACCAGCAGGATCAGTGGCTGGGACAGCGATCCGAAGGTGGCCACCATCACCAGGTACACCACGCCGATAGCGATGAGCATTGCCAAGCCCAATTGCTGGAAGGCTTCCGCCTGCTGCTCGGAAATGCCGCCGATGCGGACGCTCACCCCGTCGGGAAGATTGAGCTTGGCGATGGCCTCTTCCAGTTGGCTGTTGATCGCGCTCAGATTATTCGATTCGGTGGAGGCGGTGATGGTGGCCGCCCGCACTCCGTCCGCCCGGGTGATCTTGGCCGGTGACTCGACTTCGCTCACCTCGGCTATCGCGCTGAGCTTGAGCGGCTTGGCCTTGGCTTTCTGGGCGTCCTTGCTCTCCTCCTGCAAAGCCTCTTGTTCGTCTTGAGCCTCTAAGGTGGCTTCGCGCTGTTTTTTCTGAGCGGAAAGCTGCGCGTCTATCTGCGAGACGGAGGCTTTCGCTTGAGTTAGGCGCATCGTTATCCCAGACATATCCTGCATCTTGGCGGCCAGCGCTTTAGTCAGCATTTGCGCTGTCACGGATCCAGCCGGATTGTCTGGACCTACTGGAGTGATTTCCGCTATTTCGAGCTTATCTTTCAGGATCATTATTTCCGCGTATGCTTCTTCGAAGTCCCGCTGCAAATCAGGAATATTCTTCTTCGCCTCCGAACGTGCTTCGTTGAGCTGTTTCACCTGCTTTTCATAAGCGTCAGTGGCCTTCTTCTTATTGTCGTCGGCGAATTTCTCAGATTTCTCCGTCACCTTGTCAATGGCATCGAGCCGGACCTGAGCCGTCATCTGCTGGGTCACCGGCAGCAGTGCGTCACGCAATTCCGCAACAGTCTTCACCGGCTGCTGCGATTTCAGATATACGTCGATAGTGCTGTCCCCTTGGGTCAACGTGCCGAGTTGCTGGCCACGGACGGCGCGCTGGATGGCCTGACCCACAGTGGCCTTGGTGTAGCCCTTCTTGGCTGCGATCTCCTCTTTCAGATCGATCTTAAGCATCGGCTGGGCCGCAGTGAGGTCGGAGTTGGCATTGACCAATCCGGGCAGGCCTTCGACCATCTGGGTTACGATTTCCGATCCGGCACCAAGGTTGTCTGGATTGGTGGCTTCCACGTAAAGCACTACCTGGGAAGACGCCCCTGTCGTGCCAGTGGTGCCGATTTGGATTTCCCCCAGCCCAGTCATTTCAGCGGTTTCGCTGCGCAGTCTTTCCACCAAGGGCTTCGATTCAGCGCCCTCTTCCATGATCACGTAGATCGACGCCTGGCTGCCGCTGCCGGACGAACCTGACATCATGCTCATCAGGCCCGACCCGGAACCAGAGGTCGTCTGATACGCCTCAATGTTCGGCTCTCTGGCCAACAGCTCTTCCACCTTTTTGGCTGCGGCATCGGTGTCTTCCAGGCTGGTGCCGTTCGGGAATTTCATGCTGATTTGCACCATGTTCTGCCCCATATCACCGAGGAAATCGGTCTTGAGGTTGGGTGCAAGCGCTACCGTGCCGCCGCAGAGGACGATCGAGATCACGATGGTGATCAGCCGGTGGGTGAGCGCCCAATTCAGTACCGGTAAGTATCCACGCTGGAGCCAAGTTAAAGTCTGTGGAATCTCAAGCGGCAATGCGCCATCTGGAGCTTCCGGCTGCATTGGCACTGAAGTTTTGACCCGCATGAACCAACTCGCCAACACCGGGACGACGGTCATCGAAACGATCAGCGAGGCGATCAGCGCGATGGCCACGGTGACGGCGAAGGGACGGAACATCTCTCCCACCTGGCCACTGACCAGGCCCATCGGCAGGAATACCGCGACAGTGGTCAAGGTGGAACTGGTCACCGCTCCAGCGACCTCTTTCACCGCGCCGATGATTGCGCTGCGGCCGACATGGCCGAGCGATTGATGTCGTTTAATATTTTCGATGATGACGATCGAATCGTCCACTACTCGTCCGATAGCGACGGTCAATGCGCCCAGGGTGAGGATGTTCAGCGAATTTCCCCCGACGAAGAGGCCGACCAACGCGATCAAAAGCGATAGCGGGATGGAAATCGCGGTGATCAGAGTGGGCCGCACGCTCCACAGGAAGATCATGATGACGATGATCGCCATCACCAGGCCGATCCCGCCCTCCATGGAGAGGTCATGGATCGAGTCCTCGATGAATGGCGACTGGTCGAAGATGACTTTGAATTCAGTGCCGTTGCCCAATTCTTTGCTCAGCGAATCGAGTTTGTCGCGCAAGCCGTGCGAGGTGGAGACAGTATTCCCGTCCAGGGTCTTGGTGATCGACAGGGTGAGCGAGGGACGGCCGTTCACCCGGGAGATCGAGGTCACCTCGGCCTTGACCTCTGCGACGGTGGCGATATCGCCCAGCCGCACTGGGTCGTCCGCAGTCATGATGAGCAGGTTTTGGATTTCCTCAATTGAGGAGAAGTTCGCCCCAACTTGGACATCAACGTCACCGCTGCTGGAGTGGATGGTACCGGCTGGAATCGCCATCCCGTTCGCCATGAACATCGAGGAGATAACTGTTAGATCGACGCCTTTCTTCTGCACCTCATCCTGGTCGAGAACGACAGAAATCTCCTTGGTCTCCTCGCCGCTGACCTCAATATCACGGACACCCGCGATCCCTCTTAATTCGGGCGTAACGATCTCGTTGATCTTCTTCGAGAAAACGTCCAATTCTTCGTCACTGGCCGCTGAGACGATGAGCACCGGCAGATCGTCAATGCTGCCGGTCATCACCCGTGGGTTAACGTTTTCAGGCAGGGTCAGCCCGTCGACCGCCCGGGTGACCTCACTGACGATTTCCTCGGAGTCGGCGCCGTAGTCCCACTGCACGCTCACCTGGGACACATTGGATGAACTGGACGAGGTGACTCGTTTTATCCCGGTGATGCCTTGGATGGCCGCCTCAATGGGTTTGGAGACTTCCGCTTCGACCACTTCCGGGCTGGCGCCGGGGTAGACCGATATCACCGTTCCCCTGGGCAATTCCATCGATGGGATCAACTCTTGCTTGAGTGCGGTCGTGCAGTAGATGCCAGCGATCACCGCGAGCAATCCAAGCAAAATGATCACTGTTCGATAAGCAAGACTCACGCGAGTGAGGCGACTCATGAGTTTCTCTCTTCTGGCAGCTACCCCAGTAGCATCAGTTAGCTTAGTGATTCCAAAGGAAACGTGCATCGCAGCATTGAGCGTACGGCGCACCGCTGAGCTAGCCTAATCTGACTGGGAGACATATAATCGGCGATGCTTAGCCTAACTTACTTATTAGCCTTATGCTAATCATCTGTGGCCCTATACTAATCAACGGTGGTTGGTTAGTTTGGTGAGCGAGGTAGAAAGGCTCGCATGAAAGCAGTGCCCTTGATGGGCGATGAGCGCGATCCGTTGATTGCGGAGGTTTTTGCGCTGCAAGATGAGCTGCGGGTCTATGCCGAGGAGCTGGTCAGCAAGATAGTGGAATGCCATGACTTAACTTTGCAGCAAATCCGGGTGATGGAACGACTGTATTCCAATCCGGGCATGTCCATCCAAGAATTGAGTCGGCGGCTCGGGGTGAGCGCGCCCACCGCCAGTGGTTTGGTGGACCGGCTGGTCGACAAAGGCATGGTGGAACGGATCGACGACAAGAAGGACCGACGGATACGGCGAATTTTCCCCAGTCCGTTGGGCCAGGAATTTACCGCTGCCATCGGGTCGCTGTTCGGAAATGTGCTCGCCCGCGTCGTCTCGGTGCTGGATATAGCCGATTTGGAGTTGCTGAAACGGAGCACCGAAGTGGTGTTGGCCGCAGTGGCCAGGGTGAGCCAGGAGGCCGATGATGGAGAACCCGTTTGATCCTAACCGTTGGGAGAACGTCCCCGGCTTCGCCTTCACGGACATCAGTTACCATCGGGCCAAAGACGTTCCCTGCGTACGGATCGCCTTCAATCGTCCCGAAGTGCGCAATGCCTTCCGTCCGCACACGGTTGACGAGCTTTACCTCGCACTCGACCATGCCCGGACCAGCGCGGAGATCGGCTGCGTACTGCTGACCGGCAATGGGCCGTCCAGCAAAGACGGCGGCTGGGCGTTCTGCTCGGGTGGCGATCAACGGATTCGAGGTCGTTCCGGCTATCAGTACGAGGCCGGCGCGTTGGCTGAGGACGGCGCGGCTCGTGCGCGTGCTGAGCATGACACGGCCCGTGCCACTGTAGACCAACCATACGATAACGGCGCGGTGGCCGAGGATGACGTGGCCCGGGCCACTAGGAGTCAACCATCCGCCGATACTGGCACTAGTGCGGTCAGTACCGGTGAGGTCAGCACCAGCCAGCGGGCGGCGCTGGGGCATTTGCACATTCTGGAAGTGCAGCGGTTGATCCGCTTCATGCCGAAAGTCGTGATCGCGCTGGTGAACGGGTGGGCGGCAGGAGGCGGCCACTCCCTCCATGTGGTCTGCGACCTCAGCCTGGCCTCGCTGGAACACGCTCGTTTCAAGCAGACCGACGCCGATGTCGGCTCCTTCGACGCCGGTTTCGGCTCGGCCTATCTGGCCCGTCAGGTGGGGCAGAAATTCGCCCGGGAGATTTTCTTCCTCGGTGACACCTACTCCGCGCAAGACGCCTATCGGATGGGCATGGTGAACGCGGTCGTCCCGCACGCAGACTTGGAGACCACCGGGCTGGGATGGGCAGCCAAGATTTGTGGGAAGTCGCCCACCGCCCAGCGGATGCTGAAGTTCGCTTTCAACGCCATTGACGATGGCCTGATCGGGCAGCAGGTTTTCGCCGGCGAGACCACCCGCCTGGCCTATATGACCGACGAGGCCGTCGAAGGCCGCGACGCCTTCCTAGAGAAGCGCCCACCAGACTGGTCGAATTTCCCCTATTACTACTGACCCACGTCATCCCCATTGACCTATTTCCCTATTGCGCGCACTTAAGCCGGGAAGCCTCGTTAGGATCGGGTTATGCGGGTTTTGCTTGCTGGTGGGTCGGGAATGATCGGGTCAGCACTGCGCGCTTGGCTGGGATCGGAAGGACATGAGGTCCGGATGCTGCTGCGTTCTGACGCTGCACCAAATGGCTATAGCTGGCTTGGCAGGCCCGGCTCGGTTCCTGAAGCGGCAGTCGATTGGGCTGATGCGATCGTTTCGCTGAACGGGGCGAGCTTGTCCCATCTGCCTTGGACCAAGTCTTACCGGGAGTCGATCCGGTGTTCCCGGGTGGATGCCACTCAAGGCTTGGCCCAGGCTATTGCCGAATCGGCTGATCCACCCTTGGTCTGGGTGAGTGGTTCCGCAGTGGGTTATTACGGCGATGCCACCGGGGAAGCCGAGCTGGTTGAGTCCAGTCCGGCAGGGACCAGTTTCCTGGCCCAGGTTGTCAACGAGTGGGAGCGGGCGACTGAACCTGCCGAACTTCGTACCCGGGTGGTGAATATCCGCACTGGTCTTGTCATGGCCCGCTCTGGAGCGCTTGCACCGCTCGCTTTGGCGACTCGTTTCGGGGCTGGTGCGCGGATCGGACGTGGCAGCCAGTGGTGGCCCTGGATCAGTCTGGAAGACGAAGTCCGCGCCATCGCATTCGCCTTGGAAGAGGCTTCTTTGCGCGGCC
>JAISCH010000289.1 GCA_031265725.1 Propionibacteriaceae bacterium | reverse complement strand
TGCTGGGCGGCCAAGTCCTCTTCGGTGATACCGGCGGGCAATTCGTTGATCGCTCCCGCTGCCCCAGGCTCCAGGCTGCCGACCAGGTGGGCGACCGCGCCACCGATGACACCGAGGTTGGCGTACTGCTCCAAGCGGGTGCGCGAATCGGCTATCTCTAGGTTGCGCATGGTGAGTTGGCCGATCCGATCCAACGGATTGAAGGCCGCGCTCTCCACCCGCTCCATCGAGAGCCGTTCGGGCTGGTAGGAGAATCCGTCCCCCTCGGTGTTGATGATCGAATAGTCGTCGCCGCGACGCAACCGCAGAGTCACCTGTCCGGTGACGGCGGAACCGACCCAGCGCTGGATCGACTCGCGCATCATCAAAGCCTGCGGATCGAGCCAGCGGCCCTCGTACATCAACCGGCCGAGTTCCCGGCCCCAAATCTGATAGCGGGCGTAGGTGTCCTCGTTGTGGATCGCGGTGATCAGGCGTTCATAGGCGATATGCAGCAGCGCCATCCCCGGAGCCTCGTAGATACCCCGGCTCTTCGCCTCGATGATCCGGTTCTCGATCTGGTCGCTCATCCCCAAGCCATGCCGCCCGCCGATGGCATTGGCCGCGTAGACCAACTCGACCATGGTGGGGAAAGACTCACCGTTGATCTCGACTGGCCGTCCCTCGCAGAAAGTGATGCTCACGTCCTCAGCCTCGACCGCCACCGACTGATCCCAGAAGCGCACTCCCATGATCGGCTCCACGATCTCGACTGATACGTCCAGATTCTCTAATTCCTTGGCCTCATGGGTGGCACCCCAGATATTTGCGTCGGTGGAGTACGCCTTCTCCTTGGAATCCCGGTAGGGCAACCCACGCTCGACGAGCCACTGGCTCATCTCCGCCCGGCCGCCCAACTCGCGGACAAAATCCTGATCCAGCCAGGGCTTGTAGATGCGCAGCTTGGGATTGGCCAGCAGGCCGTAGCGGTAGAAACGCTCAATGTCGTTCCCCTTGTACGTGGAACCGTCGCCCCAGATCGAGACCTGGTCCTCCGCCATTGCGTTGACCAGCATGGTGCCAGTGACGGCCCGGCCGATCGGAGTGGTGTTGAAATAGGTCCGGCCCGCAGTCTTGATGTGGAACGCCCCGCAGATCAGCGCCACCAAGCCTTCCTCCACCATCGCGGCCCGGCAATCAACCATCCGGGAGATTTCCGCCCCGTATTGGCCCGCGCGGCCGGGCACCGACTCGATATCCGGCTCGTCATACTGGCCAAGATTGGCGGTGTAGGTGCAAGGGATCGCCCCCTTCTCGCGCATCCACGCGACTGCGACAGAGGTATCCAGCCCACCGGAGAAGGCCAGGCCGACACGTTCACCGATAGGGAGTTTCGTCAAGACTTTAGGCACGGCCCGATCCTATAACTTTCAGCGCACGAAGACACACCCAGTTCCAAAGCCGAGCGACGGCTAGTCGCCTGGCACCACCTCAGCCCACGTTGCTACGAGTCCGGGTATTGAAAACGGTGAGCAGCACGCCAGCGAGCAGCAGCGAAGCGATCGCCAACAGCAGGTTTCCCATCACCCGGGACACCAGTTTCCTATGTCCTGAACCACAACAGCCTTAGCTGGCTGCCCGGTTGATCGCGCTCACCACGGCTTTGAGCGAGGCGGTGATTATCGACTCGTGCATACCGACGCCCCACAGTTGCTGAGCGTCTTCGCCGCTGCCGACTTCGGTCTCCACATAGGCCGCCGCCACCGCGTCGCCACCGGAGGAAAGCGCGTGCTCCGCGTAATCGAGCACTCGCACCCGGTAGCCCAGGCTGGACAGCGCGTCCACGAATGCCGACACCGGCCCGTTGCCCTCCCCAGTGACCCGGCGTTCCACGCCGCGATCGAATAACACTGCGGCTATGGTGTAGCCGTTGCCATTTGACGTTGAAGTCACCGTTACCAATTCCAATGGGGTTTTCAAGGCCAGGTATTCGGCCTGGAAAATATTCCACAATTCGGTTGCGGGCACTTCGCCGCCCTCAGCATCGGTGTGTTTCTGGACGACGCGGGAGAATTCAATTTGCAGCCGACGCGGCAAGTCGAGTTTGTGCTCCGACTTCATTATGTACGCCATCCCGCCTTTGCCGGACTGCGAATTCACCCGGATGACCGCCTCATAGCTGCGGCCAACATCGTAGGGGTCGATGGGCAGGTAGGGGGCTTCCCAGTCGATCTCGTGGATCGTCTTGCGTTCCGCTTCAGCCTTGCGCTCCAGATCGTCCAGGCCCTTCTTGATGGCGTCCTGGTGCGAGCCGGAGAAGGCGGTATATACCAGGTCACCGGCATAGGGGTGGCGCGGATGCACGCTGATATTGGTGCAGTACTCGACGGTGCGGCGGATTTCGTCTATATCGGAGAAGTCGATCTTGGGGTCGATTCCCTGGCTGAAGAGGTTCATCCCCAAGGTGACCAGATCGACGTTCCCGGTGCGCTCACCGTGCCCGAACAGGCAGCCCTCCACCCGGTCGGCCCCAGCCATCAGCGCCAATTCGGTAGCCGCTGTGGCGGTCCCCCGGTCGTTGTGCGGGTGCAATGAGATGGCGGTGAATTCACGATTGTCAACGTGCCGGATGAAGTATTCGATCTGATCGGCGTAGGTGTTAGGCGTGGACATTTCCACAGTGGCGGGCAGGTTCAGAATGATTTCCCGCTCCGCGTCCGGCTGCCAAATCTCCATGACGTTGTTGCACACCTCGACGGCAAAATCCGTCGGGGTCTGGGTGAAGATTTCCGGGGAATATTGATAGCCGAATTCAACATCGGCGAGATATTTATCCGCGTATTGGACTACCCAACCGGTGCCCTGACGGGCCAGTTGGACGCATTCCGCAGCGCTCATCTGGAACACCACCCGACGGAACAATTCGGCGGTGGCGTTGTAAAGATGGATATTGGCCCGGTGCGCGCCCACAATCGACTGCGCGGTGCGTTCTATCAAGTCTTCCCGAGCCTGAGTCAGCACAGTGACCGTCACATCCTCGGGAATGGCCCCGGTCTCGATGAGTTGACGAACGAAGTCGTAGTCGGTCTGCGAGGCCGATGGAAAACCTATCTCGATCTCCTTGTATCCCATCGCCACCAGCATGTCGAACATCCGGCGTTTCCGCCCCGGCGTCATCGGATCGATTAGGGCTTGGTTCCCGTCCCGCAAATCGGTGGAAAGCCAACGCGGAGCTTTAGTGATCTTATTATCCGGCCAACTGCGATCCGGCAGCGATATCGGCTGGAATGGCTTATACCTCGGATAAGGCATTGGTGACGGCTGTTGCACTGGCTTGGGCTGCTTCTTGGTACTCATTTTTCTTTTCCTCGTCTTCCGTGCTGCTCTCAAAGCATAAACACGGCTAGTTTTGATTGATTTGACCGATCAGGCGCGAGAAAACTCCGCAACGAGGAAGCCCGAACGACGAATGTCTAGGCCTCGCTGCGGCGACCAAGCAGCAGTCGCGCAAACGCCATGTGCAATATGGTACACCTTGAAGTGCTCCGGGTGCCGCGAACGACCGACTGAACGCGGCACCCGGAGACTGCTCTACTTCTTCACCTTCACTTTCACAGTCTTGGATTTCTTGGAGTTGGTGAGTTGGTCACCGGAGAAGTTGCCGACCAGTTTGACCGTGCTCGCTTTGGCGAACGCCGCGATGGGCACCTGGACAACCCCGTTGTCCGCCTCGGTCAAGACGACCTCACCGATGCGGAGCTTGCCGGAGCTGACCCACACCGTCCCAGTCGGGACAATCCCAGCCGGGGCCTTCACCGTGATGGTGGCGACCCCCGCCGTCCCGACCTGCTGGGCGGGCACTTTCAGCGAAACCGAGACGTTCGCCTTCGGCACCTTCTTCGTCTTCGACAGCTTCGGGACCGAATCGTTGTGCCCGGCGCGCTTGCCCACCGCGACTAGATTCAGGTTCTTGCCGATGTCGTCCTTGCTGACCACATAGCTGGAACCGGTGCCGACCGGCGTCCCGTCAACCACCCAGGTGAAGACAGTGGAAACCTTCGACTGGTTCCACTTCACCTTCTTGGCCTTCAGCTTCGCCCCGGCCTTCACCGACCCGGAATACTTCACCGCAGTCTTCGCCTTCGGCGCGTCACCCTTGGCGACGATCAACTGCTGCGAGGCCCACATGTTCGGCTCATAGCCGGACTTGCTGAAGGTCAACTGGCCCTGGATCGTCTTGCCGTCATCGGCGGCTTTCGGCGTGTAGGACGACTTTGCCGAGACCTTCACCCCGTCCACCAGCCAGGCATAGGCGACCTTCACTCCCTTGGTGGTGATGGAGCCCTTCTTCAAGGTCAGCTTCGAGTCCACCTTCGGGATGCCCGAAATCGACGGAGTGTTGTGCAACAGAGCCTTGGCCACTTTGATCCCCGCCGAGACCGTAGGCTCTCCGGCAAGGCGACCGTTGACCAGCGGGGTCGTCTTCACACTCACGGTCTTCCCCGCATCGGAA
>JAISCH010000358.1 GCA_031265725.1 Propionibacteriaceae bacterium | reverse complement strand
GGCTCGTCACGTCGTATTCGGCCGGCCGGAACTGGTTCTCGCTGTGCCCCAGGAGCGTGTCGTTGAGCCACACGTCCGCCACCGTGTCGAGGCCCTCGAACTCGATTCGCACCCGCTCGCCGGGCTGCCGCTCCGGGGCGCCGAACCGCGAGCGGTACCACCACTCGCGCTGGTCCACCCAGGCGTCGCGGCGCTCGTTCGCGCCATAGAAGGGATGCTCAATCCGCCCAGCGGCGATCAGAGCTTGGTGGACCTCACCGGGCACGATGCCGTCGATCCAGTCGGTGTCGGCTGTCGCCATGGTAGCGGGGTCGCCTGCGCCGGGCACGATGCCGGCCAGTTGGAAGTCGTTGAGGGGGATAATGCGGTGCGCGGACATGTCTGGCTCCTTCGTGATGGGTCTAGCGCGGGTCAGGGGTCTGGTCTATGCGGGTGGGATTGGCTGGGGCCGGACGGACGGCATTGGCGGCGCGGGTGATCGGGGCGAAGCGCGGATCGTCTTCGCGGCCCATCTCCGGGAGGCGCCGCACGGCCACGGCTCCGGCGATCCCGAACACCGCCAGGAACAGGTAGAGGGCGGTGAAGCCGCCCAGAGCGAGCAGTGGGGGCGCCACCAGCGGCACTATGGACTGCGGAATGGTGTTGGCCATGTTGACTATCCCGAGGTCCTTGCCGGCGTCCTTGGAGGACGGCAGCATGCGCACGCACAGCGCGGTGTCGACCGAATAGAGCAGGCCCGCCGCGATGCCCTGGGCCGCCATCGCCGCGAACACCACCGGGATGGAGGGCGCGAAGGCCATCAGGACCAAAGCTGCAGCGGAGAGCAGGCCGGAGACGACAACGAACGGTTTCTGCCGCCGCAGCTTGTCTGACAAGAACCCGCCTGTGACACTCACCAGGGCGATCAATCCGGTCGAGACCATTGAGAGCTGGAGGACGAGCCCTCCCACCTCTTCGCTGGACACCCCGAACCGCCCCATCAGGTAGAAGGCGTTGTAGGTGCCGACCGCCAAGGCGCAAGTCACCAGGAACCGGACGAGCCAGGCCCAGCCGAGCGCAGGGTGCCGGATGGGGTTGAACCACAAGGACTTGACCAGTTCGACCGGCCCCACCTTGTCCGGCGCTTGGCTGGGCCGCCGCTCCTTGACCAGCAGGGCTGCCAACACGCCGAGGACCGCGCCAGCGGCCGCGACCACTAGCCACTGGGCGGTGGTGTCGCGCATCTGCGCCACAACGGCGAGCCCGCCAAGGGGGCCAACTACTGCGGCGAGCCCCAGTATGCCGGTGACGGTGCCGCGTCGGCCCTCCGGTACCTGGTCTGCCATGAGCGCCGTGGTGGCGGCCTGTTGGAAGTTCAACAGGGTCTGGACGGCGCACCAGATCAGCGCCACCTGCCAGACCTGGGTGGTCCAGGCAATCGTCACAAGCACGGCGCAGCCGCTCACCGCTCCGGTGAGGATCCAGGTGCGGCGGCGACCGAAGCGCGCTGCCGTGCGGTCGCTGATCCGGCCGCCCAGTGGATTGGCGACCAGCGCGAGCAGCGCCCCCAGGCCGGTGATCAGGCCGAACGCAGACGTGGCCGTGTTCGGGGCAATCCGGGTCAAGTGCAGCGTGAGCAGCAATTGCAGCGGCGTCAACAGCGCGATGTAAGCACCGATCGCGGACAACGCCATCGCGCCGGCGAGACGCGGGATAGGCGTCAGGGAGACGCCTTCCGGCGCTAAATCAGCTTCCGTCTGCGGTTGGTCCGCACTGGGTTCACATTGGTCTGAGGGTATCATCAGCACTCCTTTGTCCTGCCTCGCCGCATCTTGGGCTTCACTCCCATTTGGGATACGCTTCCAAATGATAGACATATCCCATATGACAGTCAAGCCCTAATCCAGCTATCCTACGGACATGGGATTGCGTGAGAAGAAGGCCGCCCGGACACGCGCATGCATCCGTGACGCGGCCATGCAACTGTTCATCGAAAAGGGCTACGACGCGACCACCGTCGAGGAAATCGCAGAGGCGGCCGAGGTCGGATCCTCGACCGTGTACCGCTTCTACGGCTCCAAGGAATCCATCTTGATGGCCGATATACCCCGCCACGGCATCGCGCGCGCGTTGCGGGAACGCGGCGCACAGCGTCCCGACGAGCCGATCGAGACGGCCCTCGCCCACGCGATCCAAGCCGCCCTGGCCGAGTCGAACGAGCAGATCCTGGTGATCCGGGACATCTTGGACCGCAGCCCCGGCCCGCGAGCGGCGCTCTGGGACATAGTGGGTGAAGACGCCGTCTTCCTGCAGGAGACTCTGGCCGAGCGCATGGGCAAGGACCCCGCAGACCTCGGGGTCTACCTCACCGCCACCTTGGCGATCATTATCCATTCGCGCGCCGCAGACCAGTGGCGCGCCGATCCGCGCGCCGCCAACGTCACTCAGATCGGGGATTCGATCCTGGCCGCGCTCGCCGAGACGACCGTGATCATTCCCCGCCTCTAAGCCCGCCTGGACACCGCAGCATGGAGCGGGTGGAGAGTGCGGCCTTTGACTGCATAGGTATCTTTGACCTCGAAACATTGTGCAAGGGGGTCAATGATGGTTCGGGCTTTTGGAAAGTCTTGGGGAATCGTGCTGCTGGCGGTCGCGCTGGCCGGTTGTTCGACAGCGTATTGGGAAATCGGAAACGATAGAAGCGGCGACAATATTGCTGAGGAAATAGAAAACTATAGCAATGCGACAAAGGAGTTGACACTTCCACCGGATGCCTCTTGGCCGTCCTCTGGAACCGTGTTCGATTTTGTGCTGAACGATCCGGAGCCGCACCATCTTCAGGAAGGCTATGGTTCGATGCGAGCGCAAGAACTCTGGCATTGCGCTTGGCAATTTGAAGCCGTCGAGACCAAGGATAAGAGCCGGAAATCCAAGGCATTAGAAACACTTGAGTTGTTCAAAGACATGAAAGTATACAAAGATTCCGACTCAAGCTTCACTAATCATGTGGATGACATATTAGCCAAAGCTAAACTAGGTGATTTCTCACCAATGGCCGAGAACACAGCAAATTGCATGCGAACCTGGATATACCCCAATCCCACGGAGACAAAACCTCCAAAATAAATCCTTCGAGTTAGAAATATGACCTCAAATCCGCAGTCGGCATCAGGCAGTCAGCCAACTTAGCCAGCCTACTGCCCGCTCTACTATTGCTGCGGGTGGCATCGTTCAACGGGTGTAGTGGTAACGGACTGCGGCGATCTCGATGTGGTCCGAGGTGACTCGGTAGACCAAACGATGTTCCTCGTCGATCCGCCGGGACCAGAAGCCAGCAAGTTCGCCACGCAGTTGCTCAGGCTTTCCGACGCCGGTTAACGGTTCCCGCAGGACTGCATTGATCAGAGTGTTGATGCGTTTCAAATATTTCTTGTCCTGGGTCTGCCACCACAGGTAGTCCGCCCAAGCATCTTCTTGCCAAAGCAGTTTCACTCTTCAATCAATTCGTGCTCAGCGGTGCGCCCCTCGTTCAAGTCAGCAACTGCTTTGCGCAGCCGA
>JAISCH010000339.1 GCA_031265725.1 Propionibacteriaceae bacterium | reverse complement strand
GGTGCCGTCGATGGGGTCGATCACCCAACGGCGCGGCCCCCAGCCGGTGTCCTCACCCTCTTCTCCGTGGATGGCGTCGCGGGGACGGGCGCGCGACAGCATGGATCGGATGGCTTCCTCGACTGCGATATCGGCATCGGTCACCGGAGTGCGATCCGGCTTGGACTCGATGCGCAAGTCCAATGACTTGAACCTGTTCATCGTGATGGCGTCGGCCTGATCCGCCAAGACATGAGCGAGTCGCAAATCCTCCAGCAGCGATTGGTCTGGCATACCCAAACCCTATCGCCGCCGCACGACCACTTGGCGCAACGCCAAGGTGTGTTGTGGCGAAGAATCAGCCGTCACAGATCAACTGCCAGGTCACGCCGAATTTGTCCTGCACCCAGGCGTACCACTCGGCGAAGAATTGGGGAGCGATTTCCATCAGCACTGTGCCACCTTCGGAAAGTGCCGCATAGGTCGCCCGAAGTTCCTTCTCGCTCTCGAAGTGCAGCGCGAGCGAGATGAAACAGGACTGCGCGAACACTTCTGGCGCGTGAAAATCAGGGTCGGTGTCGGAAAAGTTCACGTCTGTGCCGCAGATGGTCATTCTGCCGTAGAGGACTTGGTCGCTCATCTTCTCCGGTGGCGGAGCCTCCGGATTGGGCGGCAGGTCGCTCCAGCGCATGATCTGCTTGTTCGTGCCGTCGAAAACCCGTTCATAGAAGTCCATGGCTGCCGCTGCCTGTCCTTCAAACGTGATGAAGGGCTGTATCATTCTGATCCCCATTTCTCACAATCGTGTCAATGGCATAGTCAGGAGGCGTCACCCCCCAAGTTTCTTTCCCAAGCCTGCCGACATTCGCAGTGAGTGTCAATGGCATGGCCGGTAGGGCGTCACTCCCAAGGGGCCTTGGCCGTTGTGGCGATCGCAACTGCCAGTCATTGCCAGGCGTTCTCCATCCGACGGAACGACTCCAGTCGGTTGGCGGCCAGTCTGCCGTCCGCCACCGCCACATCCAGGGCGCACTCGATCGCCCCGGTCTTGTGGGTGCATCCCCTAGGGCAATCGGCGGTAATTTCGTCAAGGTCGGGGAATGCCGCGATGATCGAGTCGATGGTCACATGGCTCAGTCCGAACGAGCGGATGCCGGGGGTGTCGATCACCCATCCGCCCGGGTCGGGCAGGGCTAGCGCCACCGCTGAGGTGGAGGTGTGCCTGCCTCGGCCGGTGACTTCGTTCACTTCTCCGGTGGCCCGGTCGGTGCCGGGAATCAACACATTGACCAGGGTGGATTTGCCCACGCCGGAATGCCCCACCAGCACACTCACTCGTCCGGCGAGGATGGCGCGCAATTCGGCCAGATCAGACTGTGGGGACAAAGTGAGGATGCGCAGGCCGAGCGGGGTGTAGATGGCGGTGAGCTCGTCGGGATCGGCCAGGTCGGCTTTGGTGAAGATCAACAACGGCTCCAGGCCGCTGTCGTAAGCGGCGACCAGTATCCGGTCGATCATGCCGGGGCGGGGCGGGGGGTCGGCCAGGGCGGTCACCACCGCCAACTGGTCGGCATTGGCGACAATCGGACGCTCGTAGGGATCGTTGTCATCAGCGGTGCGGCGCAGCACGGTGCGACGTTCCGCGACTTCGACAATCCGCGCCAGCGTGCCCTCGTCCCCGGAGCAGTCCCCGACCAAGCTCACCCGGTCCCCGACGATGACCCCGGTCCGGCCCAGGTTGCGGGCCTTGGTCGCGCTCACGCTTACCTCACTGTCGGTGATCAGGCAGCGATAACGTCCGCGATCCACGGTTACCACCAAGCCAGTCAAGGCATTCGCATAATTCGGACGCTCCTTGGTGCGCGGCCGGGTGCGCTTCGGTGGGCGGCCAAAACCGGCATGCGGGTCGTCGGTGATGCCCTGCCTCCTGCTCACGCTCACCGGCCTGCCTCCAGCATCCCCGCCCACAATTGGGCGAATCCAGGAAGCGTTTTCGCGGTGCAGGCCACGTCATCCAATTCGAGGCCGGGGACGCGCAACCCGAGCAGCGCTCCGGCATGGGCCATCCGGTGATCCGCGTAAGTGTGGAAAATCCCGGCCCGCAGCGGCGCAGGAGAGATGTCCAGACCGTCCGGGGTGGCTTCGGCAAGGCAGCCCAAAGCGCTCAATTCGGTTGCCAGGGCTTTCAGCCGGTCGGTCTCATGGCCGGTGATATGGCCCACTCCGCTGATCCGGCTGGGGCCTTCCGCAAGCGCGGCCAACGCGGCGGCCACCGGAGTGAATTCGCTGAGCTGGCGCAGATCGAGCTCAACCCCGGTCAGATGGGCTGGTCCGGTCACTGACACGACGCCATCCTCGACCAACACCTCGGCTCCGAACGCGCTGAGCGCCGCCAGGAGTTGACCAGTTGGCTGCGCCGAGTGCTCCAGCCAGCGCGCGCTCACCGTGCCAGCCGTTGCCAGTCCAGCGGCGAGGAAGGTGGCGGTGTTGGTGAAATCAGGCTCGACCTGCTCAGCTGTGCCAGCGATGGGTCCGGGCCTGACTTCCCAACTGTCCGCCCCCGGCTGCTCGACTCTCACCCCACGGGCTTCCAACATTTTCATGGTCATCTGGATATGGGGCAGCGAGGGGATGGGCGGGCCTTGATGGACGATTCGCAGCCCCGAGGCCCGCTTGGCGCCGATGAGCAGCAGCCCGGAGATGAATTGGCTGGTCGGCGAGGAGTCCAACCGGACCTCGGCTAAGCGTTCACTAGCTGGTCCGACGACCGAGAAGGGCAGCGCGTCCCCCCGCACCTCGACGCCCAACTGCCGCAGCGCGTCGAGTAGTCCGGCTATCGGCCGGTTGGACGCCTGGGTGTCCCCATGAAAATAGCTCTCGCCGGATTGAAGCGCTGCCACCGGGGGGAGGAAGCGCATCACCGTGCCGCTGAGGCCAACGGCTATCTGGGCTGGAGTCATTCGCGCCGGTGGGGTGACCAGCCAGGATTCCGGGCCGTTCAGGGTGAATCCGACCCCCATCGCCTGCAAACCGGCCCGCAGCAATTCGGTGTCGCGCCCGTTCGGGACGCCGGATAGCA